>CAYXJI010000176.1:0-7622 GCA_964465175.1 uncultured Burkholderiaceae bacterium
CGACCTCATTAAAACGCAAGTGCAGTCTGTCACCGTCGTCACCAAACGTCGCTCACGTCTCGCACTCGTCGCAACGCAAAGTACAGTTGTAGATGAATCGCCTGCAGCAGGAAGTATTGCTACTGAGCTTGTTACTGCAGCAACCGAAGTTACTGCCAACGATACAAACGATATGGTCGCTGCAGTATTAGCGGCAACTGAAGTAACACCCGAAGTGATGGCTGAGGTCGCACCACTGCAAGCAGCAGAAGTCGCGGCAACAAGCAATCGAGACGCAGAAAATATTGCAACGGAAGACGACTACTCGCACTTACTTACTGCCCGTCCAAACGGCCCTGCTCCGGTAATCAAAGTTAAGAAGAAAAAAATCATCGCCGCAGAGATCGCGGGAAGTGCAGAGCCAACAACACCAGCCTTAGTTGAAGTGCCGTCTGTAGAGCCGGTTTCAATCAAGTTGCAATCAACTACGACAACTTCTGCGCAAAAAAGCGCACCAGAAAAAACGCCAGTCAAAGCGCGTATTGCAAAAGCACCTATCAGTGCAGTTGAAACCACTAGCGGCACAGCCGCAGCGAGCGTTGACACATCCGCCTATGCGTTTCCAACGATCAAAGAAGCTGCACGTCGCGGTCGCAAGCCATCCTCGCCTCAAGCCTACAACGAAGAAATCCATGCTTTCAATGCACTGGAGTCTGCCGAGTTAAAACGTGCCGCCCGTGTCAAAGCAGGAAAAACCACGGCAGCGCCCGCAAGCAAGGAACAATTAGAGGAATATCGCCAACGCTTGACCAAGTTAATTCAATTGGGCAAGGACCGCAGTTATTTGACGCACGCAGAGATCAACGATCATCTACCAGAAAATGTCGATGATCCAGAAATGATACAAGGCATCATCAGCACCTTGAACGACGTCGGCATTGCGGTCTACGATCAAGCACCTGACGCCACCATGTTATTGTTGTCCGATAATGTCGCCACGTCTGTTAGCGATGACGATGCGGAAGCGACAGCTGCGGTGGCTTTATCCACGGTCGATTCCGATTTTGGTCGCACCACCGATCCCGTCCGCATGTATATGCGTGAAATGGGTGGCGCTGAATTGTTGACACGTAGCGGCGAAATCGAAATCGCTAAGCGTATCGAATCAGGCTTAAAAGACATGTTGCAAGCGATTTCAGCCTGCCCTTCTGTCATTAAAGAAGTCTTAAACACCGCAGAAAAAGTGCGCAATGATGATGTCATCATCGACGATATCATCGATGGCTTCCATGTACCGGAAAGTCTAGACATCGCGCCAGCGATCATCGCTTCCACTATTGCTTCTGCTGATGACGAGATTGACGAAGAGGAAGAAGAGGAGGAAGGCGGCGCAGCAGAACCAAGCAACACTTTAAGCGCCGAGCAGCTTGCACAAATGAAGGCGACTGCATTAGAAAAGTTTGCCTCCATCAAATCAAGTTTCGACGATATGTTCGCGCAAATTGAAAAAAATGCCTACAAATCGCCGAGCTATGAAGTCGCGCAAGAAAACGTCACCAAAGAAATGGAAAGCATACGTTTCAGCGTCAAAACCACAGAAAAATGGTGCGATATTTTGCGCAAGCAGATGACAGAACTACGTCAAACCGAAAAGCGCATGTTGGAACTACTGGTCGATCGTTGTGGCATGCCACGCGCCTACTTTGTCGCCAACTTCATTGGCAATGCGACCAATCGCGATTGGCTAGAGCAAGAAATGGAAGCACCACAAGCCTATGGCGCAGTCTTAAAGCGCAACATCCATGCCGCACGCGAGCTACAGGGACTCTTGATCATTCTTGAGCAAGAATCAAAAATACCGCTGACAGAATTACGCGCCATCCACAAGAAGATGATCTCGGCCGAAAAGCGCACCCGTGACGCCAAAGCAGCAATGACCGAGGCCAATCTGCGTTTGGTGATTTCTATCGCGAAAAAATACATTAACCGTGGCATGCAATTTTTGGATCTGATCCAAGAAGGCAATATTGGCTTATTAAAAGCGGTCGATAAATTTGAATACCGTCGTGGCTATAAATTTTCAACTTATGCTACCTGGTGGATACGTCAAGCCATCTCGCGCGCGATCGCAGATCAAGCTCGCACTATCCGCGTGCCTGTGCACATGATAGAAACGATCAACAAACTGAATCGTATCAAGCGCCAATGTCTGCAGCAAAACGGGACAGAGCCAGATCCCGCATTGATCGCAGAAAAAATGGATTTACCAGAAATCAAAGTCCGTGAGATTTTGAAGATCGCCAAAGAACCAGTGTCTTTAGATGTGCCTATCGGTGACGATGGCGACTCGCAACTGGGCGATTTTATTGAAGACAATATTACTTTGTCTCCCATGGCGGCCGCAATGCAAGCGTCGGTACAAGGTAAATTAAAAGAAATTTTGGATGCCTTAAGTCCACGCGAAGCCAAAGTATTGCGCATGCGTTTTGGTCTAGAGATGGCCAGCGATCACACATTAGAAGAAGTCGGCAATCAATTTGACGTAACGCGTGAACGTATTCGCCAAATTGAAGCGAAGGCAATGAAAAAATTGCGCCACCCTTCTCGTCTAGAGCAATTAAAAAGCTTGTTGGAAAATAGCTAGAACGCAGTAGTTGCATCATGAGTTGCATCATAAAAAAGCGCTGAAGACAGCGCTTTTTTTATTCCCGAGTCACAAGTACATTTTGCGAAGACGCTTCAACTTAAAAAATCCAAAGCGAATTGCACTTGTTCCACACGCGATGACAAACTACCTTCGAGCAGCATAAATGGAATGTCGCGCGCATCCAAAGTCTCCAGCAAGACCTCGTGTAGTTGCTGCCGAATTTGTGGCGACTCACGCTGCAACCCATCCGGCGTCCACGGAAAATCTGGCGCCGTGACCAGCGTCAGTTGATAATCATGCACCAGATCCATTGCCACTAATTCTGGATCGATCTCATCAAAATAATGCCTACTATAAAGCACGGTCATGATGGGTGTCGTGTCGCAAAACAAGTAAGTAGTAGCCTGCGTCGCAGCGAGATTTTCTCGTGCGATTTGCGTCTTCGCAATCAGCAATTGATCGTCTGCGCAAGGCACGCGACCGTTTGCATCCACAAACTCGCGCAAATATTCTGGCACCCAAACTGTGGCGTAGTGTTCGGCGAGCGCTTGCGCCAGCGCCGATTTGCCTGATGATTCTGCGCCCAAGATTGCAATCCTAGCTACGCTTGCATCGCTACGCATTTGCGCGGCGCTATCTTTTTTCACGACTTGCATGCAGACCTCCATACACGTGCACCGTGCACTGCCATAACAACGAAGACTGCATACAAAATGGCCGTCAACATCAGATTTTTATAGAGATACAAAGCCACATACAGCACATCAACGATAATCCACACCGTCCAGTTTTCAAGTTTCTTGCGCGACAAAAGCACTTGGCCCAACAAGCTGCCAGCAGTCAGCAAACCATCTGCGGCCGGTACATCCGTGTCCGTGTAAAAACACAAAAAAAAGTACAGCAAGGCGAACAAGATGAGACCGGCCAACGCAGACCACCAACGCTCGGCGTCAGAGAGGCGCGTCACCTGTAATGCAGTATCCGTTGACGTACCACGTAACCATTGCATCCAACCCCACACTGATACCAAGATAAAGACGACTTGCAGCCCCATGTCGCCATATAGGCGAACATCAAAAAACACCAGCGCATACAAACCTGACGACAAAATTGAAAACAGCCACGCCCAATGCACCTGTCGTATATTCAACGCGACCGTAATTAGTGCGAGCAAAAAGGAAATTAGTTCCAATGGCGTTGTGGCAAAACCAAACACCAGCGGCAGAGATTGATTCATTGAAATTTTTTAAGTAAAAAAATAGGGAAGCCGTACACAACGAACGCTAACTGAGCGCTTTATTCTAAAGTTCTTGGACATGCCAATCGCGAACTGCATCGCGCGACAGCGCCTTCCAAGAGGAAAAGAACGCGGGAAAGTTGAGAGAATTCACATTCACCAGCCTTCAAAAGAATTTGAAGGCGGACTATAGCTCGCTATACCAAGACGTGCAAGCAATGTGTACATACATTATGAGGATCGGTGAGCTGCCCGGAATATTCCGAGCAGTCCACACCTAGCTACCGTCATGCATATCGGTTGCATGTACAGCAGATGATTCAAATCATACGCAAGCTATGTTACGACAAGCTGACAAGCAACAAGAAACGTATTTGTACAGCAGCGCTAATTGAAAATGATTTCAACGTTGGTAGAAATAGCAAACGTTTTTCATCTTTTCTTATTCTTTATCAAATTATTTTGCGTCAAACCCTCTAAAATTGCCGCAAAGCATTATTTCTACGCTAGAGGTATGCGCCATTTCGATAGATGCATACCCGATGAATTCCATTAAGACTAGAGTCACCATTTCTGTACTGCTCATTTTCCTACTTAGTCTGTGGGCAATGACGTTTTATACCAGCCTGAGTTTGCGCCAAGATTTGCAAAAGCTTCTAGGAGAAGAGCAGCTTACAAAAGCAAATTATGTTGCCAACCGTATCAACGACGAATTCGAAGAACGTTTCCTTGCACTATCGAGCATCGCAGCCAATATTACGCCTGCATTATTGAACAAGCCCGAACAGTTACAGATTTTTTTAGAGCGTTACTCAGAATTTCGGCAATTATTTAACGGTGGCATGTTTATTACACAAGCCGACGGGACAGCGTACGCCTCAGTGCCACGACTTGTTCAGCGTGCCAAATTGAATTTTTTTGATCGTGACTATATTCGCACACCAATCGAAACGGGAAAGAAAATCATTGGGCGTCCTGTCCTTGGTAGGCAACTCATCGCCCCCATGTTTGGCATGGGGGTACCGATTCGCGACGCTCACGGCAAAATCATTGGCTCCTTAGCAGGCATTACCGACTTATCCCACGAAAATTTTCTCGACAGCGTCTCTCGTGTTGAAAATATGAAATTTGGCAGCTACCTTATCGCCGCCCCACAGCACCAAGTATTCATATCTGGCTCAGACAAAAGTCTCGTAATGCATCCCATGTCGGCAAGTCAGAATGCAATTTTTAGCAGACATGTAAACAAGTTTGCCGCTGAATATGGACTCCAACTTAACTCACGGGGCGACGAAGAATTAACAAGCATCAAATCAATCGCATTACCAGGCTGGCATCTCTACATCACCCTGCCCTCCAAAATAGTATTTGCACCGATCACAGCGATGAACCAGCGCATTTTCTTTGCAGCATTTATCTTAACCATAGTCGCAGCCGGTCTAACATGGTGGATATTAAAGCGTCAACTCTCGCCTATTTTTTTAGCTGTCAACACGATCACGTCGCTGATTGAAAAGCGTCAGGCTTTACATCCCCTCCCCGTGATTCGTCAAGATGAGATTGGGCGTCTGATTCAAGCATTTAATCATGTGATCCGAAAAATGACTTTGCACGATGAAGAGTTAAAAGAGAGTGAGGCTCGTTTTCGAACACTAACGGAAATGTCCTCTGATTTTTACTGGGAAAGTGATCACGTTGGCCGCTTTATTTCTCGCACCTATAGCAAGCAACAAAGCTTAGCGATAGCGGATGTGACGAATGCACTTATCGGCGTGCACCTCTGGCAGATTCCAGGTTTTCAAGCCCAGCCCATCGCCTTAGAACGACTACATCTACATCTCAAACAACATCAAGCCTTTCGCGAGTTTGAATTATCGACTGAAGCGGAAGCGCACGACCTTAGATGCTTATCACTCAGCGGTGATCCGGTTTTCAATAATAGCGGGAAATTTCAAGGCTATCGAGGTGTCGCAAAAGACATTACCGTGAGAAAACAAGCTGAAGCTGAATTCAGATTAGCCGCTAGTGCCTTTAACACCCAAGAGGCGATGATCATTACGGATGCGGACGGTGTTATTTTGCGCGTGAATAAAGCATTCACACAAAACATGGGCTACCTCCCTGAGGAAATACTTGGAAAAACACCTCGCCATCTAAAATCTGGCGCACACGACCCTGCATTCTATGAGGCGATGTGGCAGTCCATTAACGAGCATGGTAGTTGGCAAGGAGAGATTTTAGATCAACACAAAAATGGCGAGCTATTACCCTACTGGCTAGTCATCTCTACTGTCAAAAACGCCGACCAAAAAGTAACTCACTACATCGGAGCACATTATGACCTGCGCGAGCGCAAACTTGCCGCTGAAAGAATCAATCATCTTTCCTATTTTGATCAATTAACCGATCTCCCCAATCGACACTTACTCATTGACCGCATCCAGCAAAACAAGTCAAACAGCATTCGTAATGATCGCTATTGCGCACTACTGTCGATCGACATTGACTTAAAAGGCATCAATGACCTCTTAGGCCACGAGATCGGCGACCAGCTCATTCGACAAGTCGCAGGACGACTCAATCAATGTGTACCAGAAGGCAGCACCGTTGCGCGAATTGGTGGCGATGACTTCATCGTCATGTTGACTGGATTAAGTAGGGATCAAGGAGATGCGGCTAGCCACACAGAGGAAATGGCGACACGAATTCGTCACACTTTAAATGAGGCTTACCTGTTCGATGAGTACACGCATCATAGCAATTCGAGCATAGGTGTCAGTCTATTCAAAGGCCATGAGTTAAGCGTAGAAGTTTTACTAAAACAAGTAAATCTGGCCATGGGAAGAGCCAAAGAGGAAGCAAAAAATGGCATCTGCTTTTTTGATCCAGCGATGGAAATCGCGGTCATAAAACGTGCTGCAATGGAAAATGACTTGCACACCGCCGTCGAAGACCGGCAATTACAACTCTATTATCAAGCACAATTTGTCGACAATGGCCGCCTCGTCGGTGCCGAAGTTTTAGTTCGTTGGCGGCATCCTGAACGGGGCATCATTTCACCCGCAGAATTCATACCATTGGCAGAAGAGTCTGGATTAATTTTACCGTTAGGTGCGTGGGTTTTAGAAAGCGCTTGCCACCAACTCGCTCTATGGCAAAACAAGGTCGAAACTGCCCATCTAACGCTGGCAGTCAATGTCAGCGCCCAGCAATTTCGTCAAAAAGATTTTGTGCCACAAGTGTTGACTATATTAAGTCGAAGCAATGCCGATCCTAAACGCTTAAAATTAGAGTTAACTGAAAGTTTGCTGGTGTCGGAAATCGAAAGTGTCATTGAAAAAATGTTTGCGCTGAAAGCAAAAGGTATCGCCTTTGCATTGGACGATTTCGGCACAGGTTACTCTTCACTATCCTACCTAAAGCGATTACCCCTAGATCAACTAAAAATCGATCAATCGTTCGTACGTGATGTATTAAATAACCCCAATGACACAGCTATCGTTAAAACCATTATTGCGCTAGGTCGTAGCCTAGGGCTAGGAGTCATCGCAGAAGGCGTGGAATTTGCAGAACAAAGAGACTTCTTATTGCAAGCCGACTGCCATGCCTATCAAGGCTACTTTTATGGAAAACCGATGCCAATCGAAGAGTTTGAATCCCATTACGCTGACTGCCTTTACCCGAATGAATCGTGAACAGCAAAGTCGTACAAATTTGTAATAAACCCCGTTCACGAACCAGCCATTATTTTTAGTGACG
>CAYXJI010000177.1:0-4308 GCA_964465175.1 uncultured Burkholderiaceae bacterium
CGGTGTGGTGGCCGAAATGGCTGGCGACCATGGCTAGACAGGCTAGGCCGCATTCACTGGATTCGGTTTGAAGTACATTCTTAAAGTAATTCATAGAAAATTTACACCACGGGATTTTTTTTGATGCGTCCTAAAAACTCACCAAAAAAAACGCTTACCAATAAGTTTAAGCAAACTAGCTCCACGTTGATGTTAATCATCGGCTTCATTTCGTCTAAATTACTAAAGTAAAAAAGAGCAAAGTTAAATAGTAAAGTTGCGCAAGTTTCAAACCGCCAATCAAGCAATAGCTTCCTTTTAAAACGCTGCCTATAAACTACTGTAGCAACCAATAATGGGCATATCAAAAAATAGAAAAACCAACTTCCAATTTCAATGACTACATAACCTTTAATTGCAACTCGAACGACTGACACCAAACAGACAATAACTAATAGATAACTTACTAAAGCTTTGGCTTGTGGAAACCTAAAATGAGACATCATATATATTCCTGATTAGTTACCAACCTCAGAGGCACGCAAAATCCTTAGAGGCTGGGGCTTAGTATGCGCAACGGCAAAGAGCAATCGTGGCACCATTGCTGCTAAGTTGAAGCGCTGATTAAAACGGTACTGAAATTCTGCAAGATAGCGGTTGGCATATTTCAAGAAATTAAATGCGTGATAGGTACCCGCCAAAGATGTTTTTAAATTGCCTAATAACGTATTAACCCACCGAAACTGTGGATGTTTGGCAGCCTTTTTTCCACTGCCCGTGACATGCCAGATGCGTTACGCCGTCTTGACCAGTGACACCTCCAAACGCCCACAAACCATCCGAAACAACGCTGGCAGAGGTCGCTAATGCATGACGCGCCCACACCTGAATTTCTTCCTTCTTGAACGCCTTTACCATATCGAGTCGGATGCAAATGGGGTGACCTTTCCTGTCGGTCTGTACCGCCGCAACAAAAGGAACTTTATTCTCCGAACCACGCCCAACTTTTCCGCCTGTACGCTCACCTCCCAAGTAGGCATCGTCAATCTCCACGCGGCCTTGGAGCTGATGTGACGCTTCACTTTGCAGCATCACTTCAAGTAACTTATGTTTCATCATCCAGGCCGTTTTATAGCTCACGCCCAGTTGTCGTTTCAGTTCAAGTGACGAGATGGCGTTTTTACTTTGCGTCATCAAATACATGGCCAAAAACTACTTTCGCAGCGGCAGTTTCGTTGCCTCCATAATGGTTCCCACTATCGAGGAAGCTTGGTAACCGCAATCCAAACATTCCCATAGTTTTCTGCCGTTATGGGTCATCGCGAACCGCTTAGATTGGCAGTGCAAGCATTGATATCCCTGCGGCCATCGCATTGCAACTAGCGCCCTTTCGCATTGTTCCTCTTTCCCATATTGTTTGAGAAACTCATCAAACGACAGCCCTTTCTGAAACTGAATCCTGTTCATTGCCATCATCGCTCTCCTCGAAAGTGAATCTTCATGCAAGCACTGTATGTATAATCAGTATCATTTGCAAGGGGGTCTGAGGTTAGTAACTAATCAGGAATTTTCTTAACTTTCGTTTGTTCTTTCATTCACCTCCTCCATAACCATATTTTCTATATTTACAACTATCACATCGATACAATCACAAAAAAATCAATATCCCATTTCAAATTTAATGCACTTTATTTTCGTTTGAATAATAAGTTTCTCAAAGTTATTAGATTTTTTTCCGTATGCTCTTCAGAGAGCTCATTAATCGACTTCCGATTAGCGTAGGTGAACATTGCTACAAAAAAAGCAATGAGCATACCGGCGATTATATGAATGACACCAAATGGCGTTTGGGGAAAAAGCATAAGGACTGCCAGAATTGATGCCACTGCTCCACCCAAGCCCGCTTGAAGACAAAACACAATTGCTCTTTTATTGTTACGAATAAACATGATTAAAGTCTTTCATTATTGATGTTGAGTAAGTCAAAAGACGAACTTAACTTTGTTTGATCGGTTAAACATCGCAATGGCTTGCAAATTTGCGTTTTTTATCAGATAGAAAAATACAAAAAAAGCAAGCCAAGGCAGTTCATTGTGAGGATACTCCTAGCTACTAGCTCTAGACCGAACTAACATTTTGAAAGTAGCTTGCATCCGTTAAACCACCTCCTCCAAAACTAAAATCTAACGTATCTAAGATACGGCCTCCAGAATCAATTCCAGTTGAAATCCAATCTTGTATTCCTGTATTTTCATTTAACCAAGTTCCTGCAGCATAACCAAGAGTGAACGAAGCTGTCACAGCAGCTCCAACAGAAGCGCCGAAACCGGTCGCGACAAGCAATCTTGCACCACCTTGTACACCTGCCTTTTGAGCAATACCAATACCGAGGCCACCACCGACCGCCGCACCAACTTGTGCACTATCTGCCAATTCACCCACATCTAGACCAGACCCGGCGACACATTGAAGTTCTTCAATTGTAATTAAACGCATTTTGTGTTACTCCTATACATGGTTACGTTGAACCCATCGATCCTATACCGATGGGTTTTACTGCCTCCGTACAAGGTGTAGTGACCTGTGTACGGTTTTTTGCGGTGAGTGGGCTTGCGCTCACTCACTTGCAAATCTTGATGAGTGTTAATCGCTTGCTTCTGACGACCTACTTCACAGTGCTGCTGTTTTTGTTACTGCCAGCACTGGCTCAATAATCCATTCCCAAATCTTGCGTTTGTCTTGTACTACATCAGCTTCTAAAGTCATGCCTGGCTTGATCAATTGTGCCTGCCCATAAGCGTTGATAGTTTGCTGCTTGAGTTGTACTTTGATGCGATACAAAGCTTCGTTACTGTTAAAGCCGAGAATATTTTGCTGTGCGTTACTTAAGATGGTACTGGCAAGATGTTGGGGTAATTCGTTGGGCGCAAACGGTGTTTTGCTCACATCGATCACCGTTCCTGCTTGTAAACCGAATTTTTGGTCGGGGTAGGCGTTGTAGCGTATGAGGACTTGCTGCCCGGCGTTCACAAAGCCTGCGGTTTTGCTCGGTGCATACAGGTGTACTTCTAAGGCTTGTCCATCGTTTGCATCTTTAGTATCCATCACAGGAATTAGCGTGGCCAGCACTTGTCCGCCATTGATGTTTTGTCCGGTTTGGTTGGTGATGGCAGTGACCATACCTGCTTGAGGTGCCACAATTTGGCTGGAATTGCGATTATTATTTTCGGCGATTTCTTGTTGTAAACCGGCCTTGGCTCGATTCAGTTGCGTTAGCTCGGTCGCGAGACTATTTGCTAGCGTATTCATTTCTGATTGAACGCTAACCTGATTGGCTTGCAGTTGCGTCTTATTGCGTTGAAGGCTACTTAGCCGTGTCGAGAGATCGATATTTTCTTCGATTTTTTGCTGAGTCTGGGCGGTTGAAACATAACCGCTGTTTTGTAACGTTTGTAATTTATCGATACTTTGCTGTGACAGATTTAAGCGGCGTTTCGCCAGTTGAATCTCTTGATCAATTTGCTCAGATTCAACTTGGAGATTGGCCAGTCTTTGCTGTAAGGCCTGTTTTTTCTCTTGCATTGCACTTTCACGCAGGCGTTGTTCCGTCGTTAAGGTATCTTGTCTGGAACGTAGCTGATTGGCGATCAAAGCAGTGATTTCGCCTTGGCTGTTTTGTCTTTGGGTAGACAAAGTAAATAAGACTTGCCCTGCCTGTACGACATCGCCTTCCTTAATATGACTTTGGGTGAGTACGCCTGCATTAGGCGCAGCGATACTGATATTGCCTGCGGTGGGTACGGTGATGCCGGTGACACGGGCTTTTTTGGTCATGCTACCGACGCTGAGGAAAGCAATCAAGGCAACGGCGACTAGTAGCGCCACACCGGCGATGAGCCAAGCGGAGATCGGTTGCGCGAGGCGGATGGCGCCCATCCAATTACTGCCTAATGCAGCGGTGACTTCTGGTCGGAATAGCGGATTGTTATTTGCTACTGCTGAGGGTTGCTGCGTGGAACACTTATTGCAATTCATTTGGACTTTTCAAAAACATAAATTCTGTGCGCCGCACAATATCATATCATTTCGACATAATTGTCTGTTTTTGGTGATTTAGAATTAAGTGCCTAAAGCTGAGCGGGCAAATTCAATCAGCTTTTTTTAAGTTGAACAAGCCACCCAAGCCTCCACTTTAGGCCGTATCGCCCGTTCCACTGCAACACCTTTAGCGAAAGTTCCTAAGGTCCCTTGCCGCGCAAGGATGCCGATATAAGATTTACTCCTATCCCAAAATGGATAAGCTCCATACGCGCCTGGGCTGGAGATGCG
>CAYXJI010000177.1:4318-7612 GCA_964465175.1 uncultured Burkholderiaceae bacterium
GGGTGGCTGGACTACAATTAAAACTGCTGCTTTGACACTCATGCCAAGAGCCAAATCCGTAATGCCAGATTTCCCCTAGCGCGGCTGCGGGTGAATAGACTAATTTTGCGGTGGCGGTGCGGTCGCTTAGCAGTTGTGCCATAGAGTTCGCGTCTAAAATTTTTCCTTTTTTAAGTGCGGAGAGAAAGTCCAAATATTCTTCGCCAGTCCAATGCATACCGCCTGCCAGGCGAGGATTATTCAGCGACGGCAAATCATAAGTGGCAATTTTAAATAGTCCAGTCTGCTGCTTGAATTCAGTGAATAAGTCTTGCCACGATGCGACACCGCGCGCTCGAATTGCCATTAAGCCCGCCACTTGCAGATGCGTACTAGCGTAATAGAATTCAGCACCAGGCTGTATTTGATTGTTCGCATTTGTGTTGGCAATCGACATCACACAAGATTCAAAATTCATGAACCCGGCATTCAGACATAAGGGTTCTTCCGTCAGGCCAGAAGTAAAGCTCAGTAAATTCGCCAGATTCATCGTCGATAGAGGCGAATTGGCGGTCATCGGCCAATTATTTATACGATCTTGCGGTTTGTCGTCTAGCTTTAAATAGCCTTGTTCGACTAAACGCAAAATGATGGCCGCACTCACCCATTTTGAAGTCGATGCAGACTCATAGGATGTTTGCATACGAGAACTGCCACGCTGGTAGATATAACGACGGCCATCATCACGTTCGACAGCAAATGAAAAATCGGTATCCGTGACTAGCAGCGCGAGTTGATTAGTCATGTCAGTTTCTAATTGCGCGACTGAACAAGTATTGGCTGGTGAATTGACCGCTGGAGTCGAATTAGTCATCGCGTTGCTTTCACTACCACCACCGCAAGCGCTGCACAGTAGTGCGCCCAAAAGAGTAGTCAATAATGTACGCCGTTTTTTAAAAGTTAGTAGTGCTTGCATGATTCCCCCTATCAATCACTAAGTCCGCCAAGAAGTTAAATAAGCTCAAACTTAAGCGACGGCACTTGGCGTTGCTTGGCTTTTTACAAATGATTACAGGGTGGCACACTTAATTACCAGATTTGCGCTAAAGGCTTAGTCAATGTCAATTTAGCTGTTGCATACACCGCGTTTGCTTTGGTATTTCATGCCAATTCATCACAATCTGCGGTATGCTAGAGTCGAGGCGATTCTCCAAAAAAAACATTCAGTTGCGCTTCCAAATCACCCAAGGAAATCCATCCATGACGATCAAAAAAACCCTGCAATTTTGCACCTTATCGGCCACCTTTTCGGCCATCTTGCTTACCAGTACAGTATTCGTCCCCAGCTGCTTCGCTGCCGAAGTGGTCGCAGTCCAAGACGTCATCAAAAATAGAAAACAATTAGATCAATTAGCGGAAGCGTTTTATGCCGCTCGTGTGAAATTTGATCCCTTGCAGTTCGCAACGATTAATGGTGACGGGCGTTTTAATGATCAACTTGGGATCAACATCGCCCCCCAAAATCGCGCCAAGCAGTTTGCTTTAATGCATAAAATGCAGTCCCAACTAAAGCAAATCAAGCGCAATCAATTGGCGGAAAAAGACCAGCTCAATTATGATTTATTGGCGTTTGAATTAGAGAGTGCTCTGCATTTCAAACATTTTCCTGAGCATTTATTGCCGATCAATCAGATGGATAATGTCCCCAGCACTTTGGCCAATTTTGCCAGTGGCGATGGTGCGCAGCCGCTGACCACCGTAGCGCAATACTATGCCTATCTAAAACGTCTAGAACTCTTGCCGGTCTGGATTGCGCAAGCCAAAACTAATATGCAGGAAGGTATACGCCGTGGCATCGTACATCCTAAAACGATCACACGTGCCATGCTGCCGCAATTCCAGCAGCTCGCTGCCAAGACCGCAGAGCAAAGTATTTACTACACACCCATCAAGCATTTTCCAAAGCTCAATCCTGCATTGACACAGTTACTGTATTTTTTAGAAACCGATTACCTGAAAGCGGGGCGCGATAGCACTGGTTATAGTGCTTTACCCAATGGTGCAGCCTGGTATGCGATGCGGATTAAAGATCACACCACAACCGATTTAAAACCAGAGCAAATTCACGCGTTGGGCTTGCAAGAGGTCGCGCGTATTCAGCAGCAATGGGCGGAGCTTGGACCACGTTTAGGTTATGCCGGCCCCGCTATCGACTTGCCACAATGGGTAGAAGCGCAAGACAAGTTCAAGTCCTTCAACAGAGACGCCGAAGTATTAGACGCCTATCGCCAGATCGACGCAAAGGTACGTGCGAAATTGCCTGAATTATTCAACTTGCTGCCCAAAGGAAAATTGGAGTTACAGCTAGAACCCGAATTAAGTCGCGCCACCGCTTCCGATCACTACACCCCGCCAGCCGCAGACGGCTCGGTGCCAGGTATTTTTTGGCCCGTAGTGAACGATCCTAAGAAATACAGCCGGGTCGGTATGGCAACTTTATTTTTGCACGAAGGCCAGCCAGGACATCACCTGCATGCAGCACTCTTGAAAGAAATTGACTTGCCTTTGTACCGAAAATTTAATACGGAAAACCTCAACAGCGCCGCATTCACCGAAGGCTGGGCTTTATACTCTGAGACTCTAGGCAAAGAACTTGGGCTATACGACAATCCCGAATATTACTTTGGCCATTTGAACGATGAATTATTACGCGCCGTACGTTTGGTGGTCGATACTGGCATGCATGCCAAAAACTGGACGCGCGAGCAAGCCATTAGCTACATGCAAAAGAATTTAGGCTATAGTGAAGCCAGAGCCAAAAATCAAATTGAGCGGTATATGGTGTTACCAGGACAAGCCTTGGCCTATAAAATTGGCGCACGGAAAATCTTGGAATTACGTGCCAGAGCAGAAAAAGCTTTGGGCGACAAATTTAGTCTGGCAAAATTTCATGAAATCGTGATCGGCGATGGCACTTTACCGATGCCGATACTAGAAGCGCAAGTTGATCGTTGGATCGCCAAGACAAAATAGTTAGGCTTTATTTGCATCGTCAACCATGGGAACAGCGATGAGAGCATTCACATTTTCTGGCTTCTTACTGAGTAGTTTTGTTGCACTAGCTTTGCTACCCGCCCAAACTAGTCTCGCAGCAGAAATTGTGATTGCCTTCGCCGGTGACCGCACACCTTACTTCTTCCGCCGCAACGGTCAAGATGCGGGTATCGAAATTGATTTAATCAAACTCATCATGGCGAACGCTGGTCACACCGTCAAAGCCGTTAACGTCCCCAAAATCCGACTATTAAGATCAGT
>CAYXJI010000178.1:0-7601 GCA_964465175.1 uncultured Burkholderiaceae bacterium
TAATAGCGGGCAATTAGCAAGGAAGCGTAGCAAAAATAGCCGAACATGCGCCGTCAGCACGCCAATAGCAACGCGGGTGCGCCAAATGGGAAATCTGGGTTTAAACCGAAGATGGGGAATCTAGCTTAGTACGCTTGTGACGCCAGACGAACACAAAGGAAGCTGACGTCAACTAAGCGGAAGTCTTATTTGTTTAGATTTCGATTCGTACAGGTCAATCTTGGTAGGTGAATGCCGTATCGTGCATTCGTCTACCTAAAGAATCGTCAAAACAAGCTAAGCCGTCAATTTTGCCAGGCCTAGTGCAGCCTGGGCGCGGATTTTGTTTTGTACTGCCGGAAAAGCGCCGAATAGCCAGCCTTTGAGGCCTAATGCTTGGCGGCACCATTTCCAGAGGTCAAAATGATCTTGATGGCGACAGATTTTTCCATCGCGAAAGCTAAATTTGGCTTCGATACGATTGACGACCATGCGTCCAGTTTGACTGAAACGATAGGTCGCAACCCATGCGGCACGACCATTCGACTCATCTGCCTCAATGCTATCAAAGCTTAAAGAAAAATCGACCGCTCTACTGGTCAGCATTGACCACATTGCTGCGACTTGTGGTCCCTTTAAACGCGGAAAGACAGGATCAGAAAATTCAATATCGTCGGTGTAACATGCTGCCATTGCGACGGCATCGAGTGCTTGAAAAGCTTGATAAAACTGTTGTATCAGTTGGGCGTTTGGGTGCATAGTTTTTTTAGTGAGCGCTAGCTGAGGCGGAGGCGGAAGCGGAGGCGGAGGCGGAGGCGGAGGCGGATGCTGAAGCCGATGTCGACTCGGCGGTAGCACTTGCCGAGGCGGTGGGTTTGACTTCAGCGATATTATTTTCACGCATATAGTCATTCATTTCTTTCCAACCGGCATACACGGCGGCTCTGGAAGCTTCTGAATTCATGGCATAGCAATCTTCGATGCCACGCCCTGCATGCCGACAGGCACTCCCCGTCGCGCGCGCATCTGCTTCACGCTGTGCAGCGTCTCGGGCAGGATCTGGCACACCAAGGCGATCGCAAGCACTCACTAGAGACAGGCTCGCTAAGATTGAAAAAATAATGACTTTACGCATCACATCACCGATAAGCTAAAACAAGGTTTTGCTAGTGTAGAGCAGAAAAGGCTAGTCCTTATCGACTTCTTTCATTTTCTTTCGATTTTATACAACATGCGGTTTGCCGCATGAGGTGACGCGCGCATGTCAACCGAACTGAAGGCCTCACGTTAGCAGCCTCTCAACACGTTGGCCGGCACTGCGAGCCAGCTCCAAATTCGAATCAAAGTATAATCTGAAGGTTCGCAGTGAAACGCGTTTGAAAACACGCGTTACCGATTTAAATCAAAAAGGAAATTGTATGTATCACCCCCCATTTGTTACGCGAACTTGCCAAAACTTGCTGTTGTCTTGTGTTGCACTAGCCTTACCTCAACTGGTTCAAGCACAAACTTTACAAGATAATCAGTGGCACGGTGGCATCTCTATCGGCGGCTCGCTGGCCTCAAGCAACACCTCATCACAAACTTTCAATGTCGTCGCGAATGGCAGCAAAGCGACGAAAGAAGACAAACTAGGTCTCTACAGTTTGATCAACTATGGCAGCAATACCGTCAACAAAGTCAAAACCAATACCGCGCAATTGCTGCGTCTCGGCGGGCGTTATGACTATAATTTATCAGACAATAGTTTCTTCTTTGGCGGTAGCGAACTAGAAACCAATAAGATACAAAATATCGATTCGCGCTACTCGCTCAACATCGGCGCCGGTTTTAAAGCGATTCAAACAGAGGAATCCAACTTTGATCTGTTTACCGGTATCGGCTACTCCGAAACACAATTTGGTACGACGATACCACCGTCGTCGACCAACAAACGTGGTTTTGAATTTTTGTTGGGTGAGGAATCCACACATAAAATTAATGCTACCTCGAGTATCAAACAGCGCTGGGCCATTTATCCTGGTACCGGTGATATCGGTACGCGCAGCACTTTCGATATCAATTTGACGACGGTGGTGGCGAATGACTGGACTTTAAACGCGGGTGCCTCGTTTAGTTATACCAGCAAACCCAGTAATAATTTCAGCAATACCAATAGCTTAATCACCTTTGGTTTTGGCTACAAATATTAACTGGAGCGAAGATTGCCTTTTGACGATAAGTCAAAATCACCAAGTAAAAACGCACACCGAGGTGCGCGTTTTGCTTATCACGAAAGGAATATTTTCAGTCTAGGCAATGATCTTCAAAGCCTGCGTATTTTTCCAATCGCCACGGGTAAAATCAGGGAATGCTTGAGAATTGCCGTCTTCTGCGACGGATTTTTCACTCAATGGACCAACCGCTGACCATAAGCATCCTTCATACACATTTTGATCTAGGGGCTGCGCGTTGCGCAGACATTCAATGATGCGGTACAACATCAAGAAATCCATGCCGCCATGACCGCCCATTTTTTTAGACAGCTCACCTAAACGCACGTACAAGGGATGCTCATACTTCGCGGCGATCGCCTCCCAGGCTTTGTCTTCAGCCCATTCATGATAATTACTGGTGAGGCCTTCGACCGAAATACGATTCGGGAAGCCTGCCAACACACCATTCACGCCCATAATCATGTTATGACGGGAATAAGGGCGTGGAGTGGTTTCATCCCATTGCACCATAATGGTTCTGCCCATCGCGGTTTTGATGATGGAGGTGTTTTGATCGCCACCTTTGAAATCGAGCACCTTAAATTTGGGGCTAGTCAGTTTGGTCGATTTTTGCGCATAGGCTGCACGACCTTTTGCCGGCGTTGAGAAGGAAGAAATTCGTCCAAATGTATCTTCACCACGCGCCAGATTCATGTACTGCGCCACAGGTCCCAAGCCATGCGTGGGGTACAAATTGCCATTGCGTTTGGCATACTCAAAAGTACGCCATGACCCGGTCGAATCGCCACTCTCCATCTGGAAACGCAAGGCGTGAATGTACGAGGCTTCACCGTGCAATAAATCACCCAATACCCCTTGACGTACCATGTTCAGGTAGAGCAGTTCTTCCCGTCCATAGTTCACATTTTCCAACATCATGCAATGACGTCCGGTCGCTTCAGAGACATCGACGATATCCCACATTTCTTTCAAGGTAGTTGCAATCGGTACTTCAACGAAAGCATGCGCGCCGGCCTTCATGGACGCTATCGCCATCGGCGCGTGGGTGCTCCACGGCGTCGCAATAAACACGGCATCCGGTTTGGTTTCGGTCAACATCGTGCGCCAGCCATTTTCATCACCAAAATAGACTTTGGGCGTATGGCCGAATTTCACCACAGCAGCTTCTGACTTTTTCGCGCGTGCTTCGACCACATCAGCGATACCGACAAATTGCACGCCTTCTATCGACGCCAATTGTGCGGCATGACCTGAGCCACGCGCGCCGACACCAATGATAGCGACTTTGACTTTGTCCAACTTAGGGGCGACAAAGTCACCCATGTAGTGGCTATTGGCAGCACGCTGAGGCGCACTCGACTTTTTTGAACGCTCTACGCGATTTTGCGCATTTGCCTGCCAACTAGCTAGACTCGCCACGCCCGCAGTGAGCCCAGTTAAGGTTTGTAAGAAGCCACGACGTGGTGGTGTCATTGATAATGTCATGTTGGATATCGCTCTCGTAGAGTGGATGAAACTTAAGTTAGAAATAGTTTTTTCTTATGACCACGGTAAATTCTACCGAATCGCCGTCCTCAGCACAGCGATTAATATTCAAGCCGACATTTAGATTAACTTAAGGAAGCGCGACAATCTGCATTCAACGCTGGAAGCGGTGTAAACTATCGCCTTACCCACAAGGAATTGCCATGAAATTTGAACATCTGGTCGAAATCAACGATGTGAATAATCCGCTCATTGCCGAGATCAGTCGTGAACAACTGTGGCGTGGACTGGTCATACGGGCAGAATCCCCTCAATTATTCATGCCTTATATTGATCAATGTACGATCACGGAACGCACCGAAGTCAGCATGCAGCGTCGTTTGCATTATGGCGATTTGGTCGTGCTTGATCACGTGCATCTGACACACTTGCAACACGTACATTATCAAGTCCCAGCACAAAATGAGATTCCCTCTTCCTCCTTGCGCATGAGCATAGAGGAGCCGAGTACAGGAAGTTTGTTTGTGCGTTTCACCTACGATGACGGCCAAAGTGAGGTGCAAGATGCGGAGAACGGCATGGTGAATGAATACCGCCGTTCCGCCTATCATCAAGCAGATATTGATACGATTAGTGTGATCCGCGAGTTGGCTGAAGCTGGCAGACTAGACGCATTACCCTCTTGAACGTACCCAGATGTATCACACGCTAGTGACACAAGTTTTGACGTATTAATTGCGCTTAAAAAATACACGTAAATAGTAACGAGACACTGACCAATTTGTATTCAAATCCTCAACGAAAGCCATCGATTATGTCCACTCCTGCCCCCATTCCCTTCCTCGCCAAAAAACTCAAACGCAAACAATTTGCCAGCACCGGTGACGCCCATATACAAGGTGACTTACAGATTACCAATCAAGTCATCATCGGCGGCGATCTCTTAGTCGATGGCAATTTGGAAGCAGAAGAGGTCTTTTGCTTAGGTAAATTAACCGTGACCGGTGACATTCGGGTGCAATCACTGTACGTCGGTCAGGCACTCGATTGCGCTGGCGATATCGAAGTGGAATTCATGCTCAAGACCGGCTGCAACGCCGCATGGATGGCGCGTTTATTAGAATTAGATCAGGCCAAACCCGCGAAAGATGGCAGCACCTTTATGGATAAATTAGTGCATCCTGCGATCTTAAAACGCGACGCCCATCACGAAACATTTGGTGGTTATGGCGATATCCAAGTATTGGGTTATTTGTCCTGCGACGTACTTGATTGTCACGGCAATTTACAATTAGACGATATTTTGGATGTCGGCGAAGTGCAGTATGTTGGCGGCCATCTGAGTGCCATCGCGATCACCGCCGATGGCGATGTCAACGTAAAAGGCGAAGTATTTAGTGAGACCGATATCGCGATCAAAGGCGGCTTGTTTGCTGGCGAAGTCATCTGTCAGGGCAATTTGAGCATAGGCGCTTTACACAGCCACGGCGATATCAGTGCTTGGGGCACAATCCGCGCCACAGGCCAAATTACGAGCTTAAATGGCGAAATTCACAGCGGTCGCTGGGTCGCCACCAAAGGCACGGTCTATGCTGCAAAATACATCAAAGCGGGCGAGTCCATTGTTGCCGAAAAAGGCATTACGTGTGGTGCCGATTATGGGATTCTGGCAGCCACCACCTTAAAACGATCTTTGTGGGAAGTACGCGGCTATGTCTCTGCGCCGACCAAGCCTAAGCTGATTTTGTCCGGCAAATTTGTCGAGGATAAAAAACTCAAACATATCGATGCCTTAGAAAAGAAACGTGACTGGGAACTCGATTGGGAAGTCCCGCGTCGCCTGCAACGCGATATGATAGTCTGAAGGCTTACTGCTTTAGGCTGAGATTTTGCATTAAAAATCACTACTAAGGCTCACAAAAACCTGCCGGGGCGGAATAGGAAAACTATTGTATGTGCTATCCGCCGCCCCCACGACGAGCGTCGACGTTCCACGTCGATTCGCGACATTGCTCACTTGCAGGCTGATACGATG
The DNA here is from genome assembly GCA_964465175.1 of uncultured Burkholderiaceae bacterium. Lineage (GTDB taxonomy): Bacteria > Pseudomonadota > Gammaproteobacteria > Burkholderiales > Burkholderiaceae_D > Undibacterium. The sequence goes on from CAYXJI010000178.1 coordinate 5,716, forward strand.
TTGGCCTGCATGACTAGCGCCTGACAAGCGATATTGCATACCGAGATGGAGTAGCAAATAGGACGGTACGCTTAAATCGTTGGTATAAGTCGCATAGCGCTTGCCAACATAGTCAGCCATCAACTGCCACTCAAACGCACCCCAGTTTGCTTTGAACAGCGATTTATTCAGCCACACCGGACTCGCTGGAACCTGCTTGCCGCGCGTGTTCACCATTTGACTGCCATTCAAATAATTGTCTTGGTAACGCGAGTTGTTATACGACAGTGCATTGAATAGAGAAAAATGGCTGCCCAATTGCAGTGTCGTCGCGAGGTCTATGCCTTGGGTCTTGACGCTACCGACATTCGACAAAATAGGATTGCCATTGACGATAGAGGAAATCACTGGGCTAGGACTAATCTGTAGCAGTCGGTCACGAAATTGCACTTGATACACACTGACTTGCGCATCGATAGCACGAAGTCCGAAGCGCTGCTGTATATCCTCTGAAAAATCACGCTGGGTGCGAACGCCAGTTTCAAAGCTAATCGCCGTTTCTGGCTGGGCGGTGCGTTTAAAAAGATCAAATGCGCTCTGACTATTTAAGCTCCAAGGCGAAGCACCGACCGCACCATAGGTAATAAATTGGCGTAAATTCTTCTGCATATTGAGATACACCTGATCTTGCTTATCGACGCGCCACAGCACGCCGAGCTGAGGTAAAAACCAGGCTTTGGTATTGATTTTCCCTTCGGGTAGCGCACTAGAGCTGCTACCGCTGCCAGCACTAATCGCCCCCAATTTGGGCTGTACTGGAAAACGGCCATCGGCAAATTGCAAGCTTGATTTAAACCCCGCCTGCAGGTTGAGATTGGGTTTGATTCGCCAATCGTCCTGCCAATGCCATTGCAGCAATTGCGTATCGATGGCACTACCGTATTGTGTGATCAAAGGATTGCTTGGCTGCTGATAGGGCGTTAAAGGCTGTTGGCGGTCGAGTGCGTACCAGCGACGATACGCGCTGGAGCGATTACGCTCTAGCCAAAATCCGGTTTGCCATTGGTGTGCGCCCGTTTGTCCTAACCACTGGGAGATCATCCCCGCGCGCTGTATCGTATATTCGGTAGTTCTGACCGCATAGCCCGAGCCACCAAAAGTATCCTTTAAATCTTGGATGGGAAAATACACTTTAAATAAGGCCGGCAAACCCGCCACCCCTATCGGCCCCGCGACCGCACCGAGGCCACTGTGCTGGTGTGCATAAACTTGATTGACCCAACTGCTATTCGGTTCAACCGACGTTTCTAATTTAAGATACGCCAAGTGGTCTCGGCGCTGCGCCACGCCGAAATAATTGCTATAGTTGGCACCATCGCGACTAGGTGGTTCGCCACTGGGTGTCAAATAGGCTTGCGCATAGGCGAAGTCAGGATAGCTAGTCGGTCTGGTATAAGGTACAGCTCCCTCTTGCGCCCTGCGCACTATGCTGTCTTCGTTGGGTTCCGTCTTATCTGAAAAATTATAGTAAGCGCTGAGCTTACTTTGCGCCAAATGTTTGACCCATTTGGCATTCAACTGCGCACCGCCTTGCACCCCATTAAAGTCCCAAGCGCGCGCACGATGTCGAACTGCGGCAACATAAAAAGCCTGTGGTGACGGTTCGTCCGATTCCCCGCTGTCATAGCGTAGATAGCTGCGACTCGTACCATAACTTCCAAAAGTCTGCGCCAAAGTCCAATGCGGCGTGCTACCCGGATCACTAGAAAAACTCTCAATCGTGCCACCTAGGTTACTACTTGAAGCAGTCGCTAAATCACCCGCACCAGATTGTAAGATCACATTGCGCACATTCTCGCTAATCACCGCCCTTTGTGGCGACAAACCATTGTAATTGCCATATTGTT
>CAYXJI010000179.1:0-5410 GCA_964465175.1 uncultured Burkholderiaceae bacterium
AGACTAAATGCCCGTGCTACAGTAGCCGGGCATTTTTTATCACAAGTCCTGCTTAACTATCCATCTCGGAGCAAGCCCATGAAATTAGTCCAATCAATACTCGCCTCTAGCCTCTTGGCGCTGTACGCAGCCAGCGCCTTTGCCGATACCCAAACCACTAAGTATTTAATCTTCGTCGAAAACGGCAAACAAGCCGGCGAACAAGTCGTGCAGCGTGATGACAGCGGTCTACATAAAGTACGTTTCATTTTTAAAGACAATGGACGTGGCCCTGAACTGAATGAAGAATTTCGACTCGGCGCAGATGGCTTGATCAGCGAATACAAAGTCACCGGCAATTCCACCTTTGGTGCCGCGATCAATGAAACTTATAAACGCACCGGCGATCACGCAGAATGGAAATCGACTTCCGAAAAAGGCAATAAAAGCCTCAGTGGATCAGCCCTGTATATCCCCCTCAATAGCTCATTTGCCATTAGCTCACTCGCCATTACCGCACTAGAAAAATCATCCGATAAAAAACTCGCATTGCTGCCTTCAGGCACGCTATCACAAAGCAAAATCGGTGAACTCGAAGTCGTCAGTGGCGACAAAAAACAAACCGTGCAATTGCTTGCCCAAACCGGCATAGGCCTATCACCCAGCTTCGCTTGGGCAACGATGGGCGAGCATCCACGTCTGTTCGCCATCATCATTCCTGGCTATATGAAAGCGATAGAAGAAGGCTGGCAAGCCAATGGCCAAGCAATGGCTGATTTCCAAAAAGCCGCCGAGAGCAAAGTCTTGATTGATAGCGCAAAAAAATTACAGCATCCCCTGTCCGGCTTAACAGTCATCCGCAATGCACGCATCTTTGACAGCGACAAAGCCAAAGTCGGCGCGGCCTCCGATGTGTATGTATTGCGCGGTCGTATCACGGCGATCTTGCCAGCGGGCTCACCAGTACGCGGCGCGAGCGCTGAAATTGATGCCGCAGGTCGTATTCTGCTGCCAGGTTTATTCGATATGCATGGCCACGTCGGGCGTTGGGACGGCGCTTTGAATATCGCGGCTGGTGTCACCAGCGTGCGCGACATGGGCAATGACAATGCGCAGATGCAATTGATTTTAGATGAAGTCAATAAAGGCGATCTGCTAGGGCCGCAAGTCGTACCTGCCGGATTTTTAGAAGGGGAAAGTCCTTACTCCGCCAACAATGGTTTTGTGATCAAAAATTTGGCCGAAGCCAAGAACGCGATTGATTGGTACGCACAACATGGTTATCCACAACTGAAGATTTACAATTCCTTTCCGAAAGAAATTTTGAAAGATACCGTCGCCTATGCCCACACACGCGGCCTGCGCGTCTCTGGTCATATTCCCGTCGGCTTGCGTGCCTTTGAAGCTTTAGATGCTGGCTACGATGAGATTCAGCATATCAATCAAGTCATGTTGAATTTTTTAGCGACGCCCAAAACCGATACGCGCACTTTAGATCGGTTTATTTTGCCGTCTGAAAAAACAGTCGATCTGGATTTTAATTCTAAGCCAGTGCAAGACTTTATCGCCCGCTTAAAGGCTAAGAAAATCGCGATTGATCCTACCTTGGCGACCTTTTCTTTTTTACGTCAACAAGATGGCACCATGAATGAACCCTTCGCCACCATTGCTGATCATATGCCACCCGATGTGCGCCGTGGTTTCTCAGTAGGTACGATGAAAATCGCCGATGAAGCGACCCATCAACGCTATGAAAAATCCTACGCCAAAATGGTCGAGTTCGTCGGTCGTTTGTACAAAGCAGGCGTGCCGATTCTCGCGGGTACGGATGAATTAGCTGGCTTTACTTTGCACGCTGAATTGGCGCTGTTGGTCAAAGCAGGTTTAACGCCAGCACAAGCTTTACAAGTCGCGACCCGCAACGGTGCCATCTACACCCGCACGCAACATGAGCGTGGCTCTATCGCGGTTGGCAAACTCGCTGATCTGGTGTTAGTCGATGGTGATCCGACTAAAAACATCGAAGATGTACGCAAGGTCTCCGCCGTCATCACGCGTGGCTATTTAATGTACCCAAGCGATATCCATCAAAATATGGGCATCAAAGCTTTTGTCGATAGTAAGCCTGCGTTAAAAGCATTAAAACCCGTCTCCGCCAGCAATGCCATCGGTATCAATGAAGGCGTCATGCAGCGCTATTTTGGTAGCGCACGTCGCGATTAAATCTGAGTCGCGTGTTGTAATGCTGTTCAGTTCGAGGCTGAACAGCATGACAGCAATTACGGACTGAAGCATTCAGCACACTATCCACGCAACACTAGTCTGCTGACTGAGGCATTTTCAGCGGCAAATAATTTACCGAGAAAAGCCACTGTGCTACCCTTCTGCAATCCCAAATGCATTGAGCACATCCACTATGTCAAATAAATTCCACATGCACAAATCTCGCCTAGAGGCCTTGGTCGATGGCGTATTTGCGATTGCCATGACCATTTTAGTCTTGGAAGTTAAGGTTCCCGCGATTGAAGAAAAACAATCGGCCAGCGCACTGTGGCACGCCATCGCGCATGACGGCGTGGTCATTGCAGCCTACTTTTTTAGTTTTGCGATGTTGGGACAATTTTGGGTTTGGCATCACCGACTCACCGCCAAGATTAAAGAAATCGATCTTCCCTTACTGATTTGTAGTTTAGGTTTTCTATCGCTGGTCTGTTTCTTTCCTTTTGCGGCGGCGCTATTTGGTCGCTACATCAGCAATCTCACTGCGCATTTCATTTATTTGCCACTGATGGGTTTGATACTCGCCACCCAAGCTTTGTTTTTTTGGTTGGCCATGCGTCGCAATTTGATTTTAGAATCAGTACGTCCTGAAGAAGCGCTTGCCGCCCATCGCAACAATTTATTAGGCTGCGCGATCTTCCTGCTTGCTTTTAGTCCAACAGCGTTTCGATTAAACATCTGGATCACCATCATTTGTTTGCTCAGTGGTTTCTACGTGTTGTGGCACGTCTTACGACTAAAGAAACTACAAAAACAACTTACAAGTGATGCTAGTTTGAACTAAACGATAATGCAGACGGTCAAAACCCGACATTTCCAATGGAGGGTGACATGGTAAGACCATTTAAAAAAACCGCAATACAACTAGGTTTAAGTTTATGCTTGGGAGCAAGCTCGCTCCCAAGCCTCGCAGCTAACACCGACTATCGCAGCTTTGAAGCCGTAGAAAAACAATTACAAAGCCTCGCACAAAAACATCCAGAGCGGTTCAAATTGCAAGCCGTTGGCAAAAGTGCTGGCGGACGCTCACTATATTTTCTACAAATCGCTGGCACTGGCAAAGCCGCGCCGGATAAGCGCCCCGCCCTATTTGTCGGCGCCAATATCGCTGGGTTTCATCACACTGGCACCGAAGCTGCCATGCATTTGATCGATACCTTGGCGAATTCGAATGAGAAAAAAGTCGAAGACTTATTATCGAAACGCACGATCTATGTCGCCCCCATCTTAAATCCCGACGCCCACGCAGGTTTGTTCGCCACGCCACGCCAATTACGTGCAGGCAATGATGGCAAACTGGACCGCGACCTCGATGGTCTCATAGCCGAAGACGGTGCCGATGACCTCGATGGTAATGGCATCATCACCCAAATGCGTATCAAGGACCCTAGCGGCGATATGATCATCGACCCCAAAGATCCACGTCGCATGATCAAAGCCGATGTCAGCAAAGGCGAGCGCGGCACACATCGCGTATTCATTGAAGGCAAAGACGACGACAAAGACGGTCTATACAACGAAGATGGCATAGGCGGCATTCATCCCGATCGCAATTTCCCTGCGGGCTTTCCTGTCGCGGATACCAGTGCGGGCGCATGGCCTGGTGTTACACCGGAAGCCAAAGCCACCATGGATGCAGTGTTATCGCGTAAAAATATTGCGATGGCTATCGTTTTCGGCCCCGCCAATCAATTATTGTCATCCCCCACTGGTTTTGATCGCATTACACCACCGGGTGCAACGCCTGCAGCCGAGGCCAACAAACTAGAAGCCGACGACCTCAAAGTCCTCGCCAATTTAGGTGAAGCTTATAAAAAATCTCTAGATCAAGCGGGCTTAGACAGCAAACGCAGCGCGAAGCAAACCGGTAAAGGTAGTCTCGCGAACTGGTTGTACTTCCATTATGGTGTACAAACCATAGAGTTAGACGTGTGGGGCGCTCCGTTTACTAAAACGGCGGCACCTGAAGCCAATGCAGCGCCTGCAGCCGCTGCGGTCGCCAACACTAACGTAGCACGCCCTAGCGCTGCTAATCCCGCTGCGAAAACCGGCGAGGCTGACAAAGACCTCATCAACTACCTGAGCAGCAACGCACCAGAATCCCTCATCGCTTGGAAAAAAATAAACCTGCCCGATGGCACTGAAGTTGAAATAGGCGGCATTGATCCCTACGCCGAATATGCACCGGCCGCCAAAGTACTAGAACCTGCGTTAAAAGTTCATACCGAGCAAATTCTGAGCTGGGGCGAGAAGTTAGCGCAATTAGAAATTTTAGAAAGCAAAGCCATCGCCAAGGGCGATGATGTTTGGCAAATCACTGTTATCGGTGGCATGCAAGGTACATTCCCAACCCACAGTAAATTAGCCACCAGAATGCGCAATAAACTCCCAGTGCGTCTAGAGATGCGTCCAGGCAAAGGCGTGACCGCACTCACATTGAATCGCGCCGCAACCGCAGAACGTTTAGAGCCGGCCAGCACGATTAAAGGCGAATGGTTGGTCAAAGGCGCGGCTGGCAGCAGCGTCACCGTTGGCTTATGGACGAGTCAAGCCGGACAAGCACTGACGACGATCACTTTGGGAAAGGCGAACTGAAATGAAAACGACAATGAAAATCAAAATTCAATTACCATTTCAACTCACGGCAATCAGCCTCGTCTGCGCTTTGTCGGCAGCACCGAGTTTCGCAGACACCAGCAAAGCACCACAACCACACTTCAATCGTGTCCACCACAACAAAGAAATTGTGGCGTACATGAAAGCTTATGCGCTCGCTTACCCGAATCTGGTCAGCGTCAAAAGTTTAGGCAAAACTGCCGCCGACACCGACATGTGGATGCTGACCATCAATAATGAAAAGACGGGTAAAGCAGGCGACAAACCCGCGACATATGTTGACGGTGCCATTCACGCGAACGAAGCACAGGCAGCAGATACGGTGCTCTACACCATCGACTACATTCTGAAAAATTATGGCAAGCTAGAAAAAATCACCGAAACCGTTGATCGCTCGACGCTTTACTTTGTACCTAGCGTCAGTCCGGACAGCCGAGCGAAGTGGTTCGATGAGCCATCAACCGCCAGTTATCCACGTTCATCGCCTTGGCCGTTTGACGACGATCGTGATGGCAAAGTCGATGAAGATGGTCCT
>CAYXJI010000179.1:5420-7532 GCA_964465175.1 uncultured Burkholderiaceae bacterium
AAGTGCAAATGGGTTTAGGCAATCGCAAACTCGACCCGAAAGATCCACGTGTTTTGCTACCGCTAGAACCGGGTGAACTGGGGGATTATCTCCTGCTCGGTCAAGAAGGCGTTGATCAAGATGGAGATGGTTTGATGGGCGAAGATAGCGTAGGCTACGCCGATCCAAATCGTACCTGGGGCTATGACTGGGCACCGCGTTATATTCAGAACGGCGCGACTGATTACCCATTGCAAATTCCAGAGACCCGCAGCATTGCGAATTGGGCGCTCGATCACTTAGAAGTATCTAGTGTGATTAGTTTCCACAATTCAGGGCGCATGATTTTACGCGGACCAGGTTCGCCAACACAAACACCGGTCAATGCCGCTGACAATCGCACATTTGACTTCCTTGGTCGTGAAGGCGAAAAAATGATGCCGGGCTATCGCTATATGATTACCTGGCGTGATCTCTACACAGCTTATGGTAGTACCACTGATCACTTCTACGGTATCGTTGGAGCGTTTGGCTTTGTACCTGAACTATTTGGCCGCGTGATGGACGATGCCAATATTGTGCGTTTCGATCCTGCGCCAAAAGTTGGTGATCCTGTTCGCCCTCCGTCGAATGAGCCTAAAGGCTATGACCAAATGAAGTGGAATGACATGCTGACGTTTGGCCGCCAATTCATTCCATTTAAAGAAGCCGATCATCCGCAATATGGCAAAGTCGAGGTCGGTGGCTGGCGTCAAAATACGGGCCGTATGCCAGAAGGCTGGATGCTGGAAGAAGAAACCCACCGCAACGCAGCCTTCGTGTTACTCAATGCCATGCACGTACCGAAACTACGTTTCTTAGAGCCCACGGTCAAAAAAGAAGCGCGCAACTTATGGCGAGTTGAACTGCCTTTGGTCAACGAACGTGCGATTCCTAGCGTCAGCAATATCGTGATCGCGAACAAATTGCATCGCGTTGATCTAGCAACGGTGAACGGTGGCAAAGTGCTCGCCAGCGGCATCGTCCGCAATCCTTACACCAATCAAATTGACCTACAAGAACATCGTCCTGAACGTCTGATGGTCAATGGCGTGCAAGGCTTTGGCAATACGACTTTGTACTTCTTAGTGGAAAGTAGTGGCGGTGAAATCGTCGTCAACTATGACAGTATTAAAGGTGGAAAATTGAGTCAGAAGGTTAGCTTAAAATAGGCTGATTTAAAGCTCTAAGCATCAAAGAAAAAGCCACCATGTATTTAAGCGTGGTGGCTTTTTTATGCTTTGACATGAACCGAATCAGTACCAATTTTTTAATTGACTGGGGTAATGCTTTTAACGACTTTACCAGCCTCATCCAACATCTGAATTTCTGCCTGGCCTGCCGCACTGACCAACAACATCATACGCGTGCGCCCTTTGGCATCTTTCAAACTGAGCGCTGAACCTTTATCGCGTGTATTGCCAAGATAAATCCTATTTTCAGAGAGACGTCCTTCATCCGACAATTTTTTCCAATACCCAAATAGGGGCTACATGAACACGATCAAATTTACAAAGCCCTCCCTCAACATCCTTATAGAAATGAGTGCTCTCCATATGATTTAAATTCGCGGACAAAAAAAAGGAGGCGATTTGCCTCCCTTTTTTAACTGATCACATCAAAGTTAGATCAAGGCAAAGTACACATACAATGTGCCATCACCATATAGCTACGATTTTCTTTTCGCAAATCTGCCAACCAAGCCAGATCTTTAATCATTTGAGTTGCAGCCGCAGGTGGAATGCCACTTGGCGCCACTGCGACTTTGAATTGATCATTAATCGCCCGCGCTGCGGCTTTCGCTGCGCCATCTTCAAACATACTAAAGAAGCGGTCGAATTTAGATGGTTCACGCTCGATATAAGTCACACGATAATCGTTGCCTAACTTCGCCAGCGTTGCTGCTGATTTCAGAGCATCTTTGAAACTGCCAATACGATCAACCAAACCACGCTCTTTTGCCTGCTCGCCAGTCCAGACACGTCCTTGTGCGACTTCATCGATTTTTTCTGGTGTAGTTTTACGTGCTGCAGCAGCTTTCGTCGTAAATTCAGAATAAATATTGTTGATGCCGAGTTGAATTACTTCCCCAAA
>CAYXJI010000180.1:0-7497 GCA_964465175.1 uncultured Burkholderiaceae bacterium
TTTCCATTGGGATTTGAGACGATGGCGGATGCACTTTTCGAGACAGTTTTTACGTGAATGAGGCGAAAATCGCTAGCTATTTTGAACGAAGAACGAAAAGAAATGACCAAAAATGCGCCACCAGCGCTCAAATAGCGTCGAAGACGCGCCTAATAGAAAATCTGGGTTTAAGCACATTCATAACTCGAAAACTCGGTACTCGAAGTCATTCGGTGCTGCTTATTCTATGCTTTTGCTCATTTTATCGACTTCATTCTGCATCCAAGCGCAAAATTGCCTATTTTTTTCTAGACGCATATCGGTCACAATTAGTTGATAGCCGTAATCGTGAGGCAAATTGAATTTGGGTAGGCAGCGTAAATTTCCTTGCGCAATGTCGTGAGATGCGATGCTAAAGGGCGCGAGTGCCACGCCTTGTGCTGCCAGCGCTGCTTGCACCAAGGTTCCCGCGTGACTAAAGTTTTGCGCAAAATGAAGCGGGTGTTTGATTTTGGCAGCTTTAAAAAGTCGATGCCAGGCACTTTGATCACCTTCATACAACAGTGGATAACGCGCGATCTGCGCCAAGGTTTCTAATGGGGATTTGCCGCGAGTAAGGAGCTTAGGGCTATACACCACTACCAAATGCTCTCGATACAAATAAGTTTCGCCAGCCTGGTATGCGCTGTAGCGAATGGCAATATCGCAATCGCTTTCCAATGCATCCGAAGATGACAAATGACAATCCAACTCTGGATGGACAAGCGTGAAATCGCCCAACCTAGGTGCTAGCCATTTCATGGCGAAAGAATGCGTGCTGGTGATGCGTAATACGTGCTCAACATCTTTGCTTTGCAAGGCCGCTATTTTGGCACTCAATTGTTCCAACTGAATTTCTAAAAGCGCCGCCAACTCCCGACCTTTGGGGCTGATTTTGATGCCGCGTGCGTGACGTTCTAATAGATCGAACCCTAGCTTATGTTCCAAGGTTTTCATTTGCAGACTGACCGCTGCTGGGGTTTTATGGAGCTCTAACGCCGCCTGCTTAATGCTGCCTAATCTAGCGACGGCGGCAAATTCTAATAAGCCGGAGACTCTGTGTAAATTTCTATGCATAGGTTTCTCTAAAAAAAAGACCGTACGAGCTCCAAGATATCACTAAACCGTGCCACGCTAAAATGGCAACGACAAAGAAATTAGTCATCAATTCTGTGCTTACTAAAAGAGATAAGGAAGCGAAATTTAAAAATTATGAGGCTTAGTTTTTCTTACTCATTGATCAGAAAAAACTAGATTGTCGCCCTGCGTTTATCTATATAAAATTTTCGTAGCTATTCAGCCGCTATGAGGCACTCACTTTTCGAACGAAACAAAACCCCATTGACGTCATGCCGGACTTGATCCGGCATCCAGAATTGACCTTTAAGTCTATGAAACAGGATTCCGGATCAAGTCCGGAATGACGGGTTAATCAATTTTGTTTGCCATTAACTGTGTTTATCGTAGGGGCTGAATAGTCACAAATTTTCTTGTCATAAATTTTTGGGATAAATTGTACATCATGAGTAAAAAAATATTAGTCATTGGCGGTACACGCTTTTTTGGAAAAATACTCGTGCAAGAGCTATTGCAGCGCGGCCATCATGTCACGCTGGCGACTAGGGGCAATGCCTTATTGTCAGTCAATTTGAGTGAACGTTTAACGCATGTCCAGCTTGATCGTGGCGATGCCACTGCTATGCATGCGGCATTTTCTCAGTGCGAAGGCTTTGATATCGTCTACGATCAAGTCTGCTACCATCCACTCGATGCGCAGATTGCCTGCCAAGTTTTTTTCGACAAAGTAGGTCGCTACATCATGACCTCGACGATAGAAGTGTATGCAGATCACTATCCGCAGCACACTGCGTCAGCGCAGGAGAGCTTGATAGATTTACCCGGTGTGAAGGTCGATTTGACGCTGCCATGGCGCGATGCTGCATTTGCCGAGCTGAACTATGGATCGGCCAAACGTCAGGCGGAAGCCTATTTCACGCAAAACGCGGCCTTTCCTTTCGTCAGTGTGCGCTGCGCCCATGTGTACGCCGCGAAGGACGAATTTACCGGACGCTTTGCGCACTACGCCGCACTGGTACAACAGCAAGCACCATTTTCTTACTCCGCAGGCGAGGGTAAAACCTCCTTTATTTCTGCCCCTGATTTGGCAGCCTATTTATTGTGGATAGGTGAGCAAAGTTTTGTAGGCCCGATCAATGCGGCAGGACGTGGCGACTTTAGCGCTGTTGATTTATACAACGTAGCCAACGGGAAAACGGTTCCGCCATCACATCTGATGCAAGCACAGTTCGAAGCGCATGCGCCGAATAGCCTTAGCCCCTTCGACTACTTCCACGACTATGTTTTATCAACTCAGCGAGCGACTAGCTTAGGCTTTGTTTTTGCAGATAATCAGGCGCAACTAGAGCGCGTTTTTGGTGTGCTATGACCGATGCGTATCGTTGGCTAGGATTCTTTTGGGCGGCAAGCCTGGTTATTGTGGTGCCGGGGCCGGCAACACTATTGGTGCTCAGCCAGCCCAGCCGTGCACTGGCATTGCGCGCGCTAAGCGGCATCGTCTTGGGAGACATAATCTTAATTTGCATGGCTTACTTGGGCGTCGCCAGCGCCTTACATCTTTACCCGCAATTACATATCGCTTTACGCATGTTTGGAGGCGCTTACTTACTTTATTTGGCATGGCAATATTGGCACACTCCAGCACTGAATACACAAGCTGATTCGCCCGTTGAACGGCATCAGACAGGTATTGCAAAAGGTATGTTGCTGACCATTAGCAACCCCAAGCCGATCTTGTTTTTCGCCGGATTTTTTCCTTTATTTCTACCGTCGAATTACTCTGGAATAGATTTTTTTTCTTTGGGACTGGGCTTCGAGTTGATCAACTTACTTTATTTCTCAGGCATCATCCTATTAGCGTCCCGCTTGCGCCAACATCAACGATGGCAAATCTTTTTACCGAAATTCGCGGCGCTTGCGATGTTAGTTTGCGTGCTTATTTTGCTGGCTTCGTTTTTGCAATAGCGAACAATCGTAAAGCTAAGTTTGTTCTACCATTAATGCATCACTACATTAGGCAAAAAAATCCATTTTACCTAATGTAGATGGCACATAGATCAGGCTGGTATTTTCACTGGCGTTATCTCATTTGCCACTGGTCGCTCGGCAGTTTTCCCCAATTCCTGCTGCATCACATCGTGCTTTAATTCACCTTCCCAATGTGAAACCACGACTGTCGCTACGCCATTGCCGATGAAGTTGGTTAAAGCGCGGGCTTCGGACATGAAACGGTCTATGCCGAGGATCAGGGCTAAGCCTGCGACGGGAATGGTAGGCACGACCGCTAAAGTGGCGGCGAGCGTGATGAAACCTGCTCCGGTGACGCCAGATGCCCCTTTGGACGTTAGCATCGCTACGCCTAACATGGTTAACTCTTGAGTTAAAGTGAGTTCAATATTTAAGGCTTGGGCAACGAAGATCGCGGCCATCGTCATGTAGATATTGGTGCCATCGAGATTAAAGGAATAGCCTGAAGGAACGACCAAGCCCACCACCGATTTGGCGCAACCCATTTTTTCCAATTTGCCCATCAAAGGCACTAAAGCAGATTCAGACGATGAGGTGCCGAGCACGGTCAGTAATTCTTCTTTGATGTAGGCGATAAAACGGAAGATATTAAAGCCCACCAGCATAGCAATCGTACCCAAAACAATCACGATGAAAAGTGCGCAGGTCAAGTAAAAACTGCCCATCAAAGCCGCTAATGGTTTTAAAGAAGCGAGGCCATATTTACCGATAGTGAAAGCCATTGCCGCACCTGCACCAATCGGCGCTAATTTCATAATGACATTCATCATGCCGAAGAAAATGTGGGATGCTTCTTCGATAAACATGTGTACGGCTTGTCCGGTTTTTCCCATGCGCATCATGGCGTAGCCGAACAAAATTGCTACTAACAAAACTTGCAATAAATCGCCCGAGCCAGTGAAGGCGTCGGTGAAAGTTTTAGGAATAATATGGAGTAAAAAATCGACTGTACTTTGATCATGCGCCGCTTTGGCATAAGTGGCGACTGCCTTACCATCGAGCGTGGCGGGATCGACATTGAAGCCAGCACCGGGTCTTAAAATATTGACGACGACGAGGCCGATGGCTAGCGCCATGGTAGAAACCACCTCAAAATAGATCAGGGCTTTGCCACCGACTCGACCGACTTTTTTCATGTCTCCAGCACCAGCGATACCGAGTACCACGGTGCAAAAAATGACGGGGCTAATCAACATCTTAACCAGCGCGATAAAGCCATCGCCCAGCGGCTTGAGCTTCACCGCATTGGCGGCATCAAGAAAGCCAAAAAGTCCGCCGCAAACAATGGCGAGTAATACCCAAAAGTATAGATGTCCTGTGACGCGTTTCATGTCTCACTCCTTATGTGTTGGTCTTCATCCGGCTTGGTGAAGGATAGGAAGTTAAGGCAGACAAACACAGTCACTGACCAAACCATCCTTGTACACATTATCGGAAAGCCTTTAATCCAGGTCTATTGTGGATAACCGCAATTCAAAAAGTGCAGCTGTCATCATCACAAATCCTAATGAAAAATCTGGACTAAGTAGCCGTTTCGCTCATGGTCATTTTTTCGCCGTTCAATCCACGTAGTTTGCATTTCGTCGCTTGTCGCTCACACCACAAGGCGCACTGCTCTACAGTCCACTTCTGTTTGATTTTTCCCGACTCGATTTCTATTTAAATTTCCATTAAAATTAAGGCCCCCCCATGCGTACTATTTTTGCTCTCTGCTCTATCTTGGCTTTTTCTGGCTGCGCTATCATCATCGCACCCGATGGCAACGATGCTCGTTTTGAATCCGCATGGAGTAGCAATGCCGTCAAAGGCAATGGTGAAGTGACTACCGATAAACGTCCCGTCAACGGCTTAACGGCACTCAACATCAGTGGTCCGCTGCAGGTAGAAGTGCGAGTCGGCGGTGCCGCCGCATTAGAGATCGTCGGCGACAGTAACTTAATTAGCTTGGTACAAAGTCAGGTCAGCGGTGATAGTCAAAAAATTTGGATCGATGATAAATTCACGAGCACCAATCCAATCCGCGTGATCTACACGGTACCTGTATTACAAGAGGTCAATTCAAGCGGCTCTGGTCGACTGATGGTCTATGGCCTCAATGGCGGCACATTCAATTTAAAGAATAATGGTTCACGTACCGTGGTGCTCGACGGTCGCGTAACACAACTCGATATTGACTCCGTCGGCTCCGGAAAAATCAACGCCAACGCTCTGCAAAGTCAGGACACAAAAGCACGGGTACAAGGCTCGGGCTCACTCAATCTTGGTCAAGTCAGTGGCAAAGAGTTACACGTCACGGTACACGGTTCAGGCTCAGTGAACGCCAGTGGTAATGTACGCAACTTGGTCGCGCAAACCCATGGCTCAGGCTCCGCTGAGTTATCAGCCGTCAAAAGCCTGACAGCCGATTTGAGTACCTATGGTTCCGGCGATGTCAGTGCCGCCGTATCCCAAAGCGTGATCGCACAAAGCACAGGCTCGGGTCACGTCACCATCTACGGCAATCCGGCACAACGCAATGTGAACGGCAAGCGCGTGAATTTTGTAAACTGATCGCTGTGTCATTTGTCATGTGCGGTGACAGTCAGGCAAAGGTCTCATGTAGGAAATAAGTTTTACACATGACCAACAAGCTTGATACAATAAAAAAGAGCGCAAAGCATAAATTCACATAATGCTTTGCGCTCTTTCAGTTCCAACCCAATTCCAACAACAATAATCAAGACTTACGCAAAATTGTCCCAGCTAGAGCCTGCCCCCGAATGATTTAGTCGGGGGCGTGCCGACGAAGACAGTGCTTTTGCACCTTAGTTTAGCGAAAGGTGGCAACAACGACGCTGAAGTAGTTTCGCGTAAGTCCAAATAATAAGGAGCCCATCATGACCCCATTTAACCTGCACCTACCTCACGCTTTTATTTTTAGCGGGTTGCGTCAGGCCTAGCAGTTTTCTCTCGACTACAGCAAATAGAATTTTGTCGTAAACCAAAGACCTGCTCCCACGTCCTGACGACAACCTGCACTTTTTACAGGTTGAATCCTTATGGGCAATTCTTCGTTACACATCATCGCAGATCATATTTCTGTGATCGCCTCAGCAAAAACATGGATTGAAGGAGGCGCAATCCAGCAATTACAAACTACAGCAAAACTCCCCGGTATGCGCCGCGTGGCGGGCATGCCTGATCTGCATCCCGGACGCGGCTATCCGGTCGGTGCGGCATTTTTTTCGGTCGGCCAAATGTATCCCGCACTCATTGGTGGCGACATAGGCTGCGGCATGCGTTTTTTAGAAACATCGATCTCCACTCGTAAATTGTCTATCGACAAATTGGTAAAACGCCTAGGCAATCTCGATGCGCCCTTGCACAGAGTTAATGAGACATGGGACCAGAGAATCAAAGAGTTGGGCTTTCAAGACACCGCTTTTGAACATGCCTTAGGCACTATCGGTGGCGGTAATCACTTCGTCGAGTTGCAACAATTTGACGAAATTCTTGATCATGATTTGTTCACTGCCAACGCGCTCGATAAAGAGCGCGTGATGCTGCTGATACATAGCGGCTCACGCGGATTTGGTGGACAAATTTTGCGCGATCAGATTGATCGGTACGGACACGCAGGTGTATTGGCAAACTCAAGCAATGCGGATGCGTACTGGCAACAACATCGTCGCGCCTTACAGTTTGCCGATGCCAACCGTATGCTAATTGCCGAACGCATTTGCGCGAATCTATCGACCCAGGCACAAGTTATTCTCGATGTTCATCATAATTTTTTATGCGAAGCGAACATCGATGGCCAACCTGGCTACTTACATCGAAAAGGAGCGACACCAGCGGATCAGGGTTTAGTGATTATTCCTGGCTCTCGTGGTGATTACTCTTATTTGGTGCAACCGATTGGTATCGAGGGTCCTGAAAATGCTGATCGTGCTTTACAAAGTCTGTATTCGCTAGCACATGGCGCAGGCCGAAAATGGATGCGCAGTGAATGCGAAGCGCGCTTAAGCCAACGTTACACGGCCGCCCAATTAAGCAAAACACGATTAGGTAGCCATGTTGTATGTCAAGATAAGGCATTGATATTCGAAGAGGCGCCAGAGGCCTACAAACCTATCCATACGGTGATTAGCGCGTTGGTGGAGGCGGGTTTGATTCACCCAGTAGCCAGACTAAAACCACTAGTCAGCTATAAAACATCGGGGGGCTGCTGCGTATGACTTTAATTCAACTTAGCGCCGGACAAGGGCCAGACGAATGTTGTTTGGCAGTCGCCAAAACCTTGCACGCCTTACAGCAAGAGGCGTTCAAAAATCACTGTGAATAATCCTAGAAACCTCAGTTGACCGCTTTATTTCCTCTTGGAAGCCGCATGAA
>CAYXJI010000181.1:0-7457 GCA_964465175.1 uncultured Burkholderiaceae bacterium
GATCACGCCAAACAATTCGCCGTAAAACAGTAGCATAGGAATTGCGATCATTTGTGCTGCGGTCTTAATTTTACCAAGTGAGCTTACTGCAACCGACTTCGAAGCACCGATTTGTGCCATCCATTCGCGCAAAGCAGAGATGGTGATTTCACGCCCAATAATAATAAATGCGACCACTGCATTAACGCGATTCCATTCCACCAATACCAACAATGCACCGGCCACCATTAACTTATCGGCGACAGGATCTAAAAATGCACCAAAGGCCGATGTTTGATTCCAACGTCGTGCTAAAAAACCGTCAAACCAATCGGTGACCGCGGCCACAATAAAAATAAGGGTAGAAGCGAGATTTTTTTCTAGCGGGCTCAACATGGTATTGGGCAAATAAAACACGCCAACCACCAGGGGAATCAGTGCGACGCGCAACCACGTCAATAAAATAGGAAAGTTAAATGGCATATTTTTATAGCGGAGAATTTATTGACATTATATTTTGCCGCAGCTCACCGTAGAAAATAAATTTCAGCGCGCGCTAGCAAAGCAACAAATCGCAGCAGACATTGCGAAGTCAACGCAATCTTTGATAAATCTCTTCGGCTAAAGTACGAGAAATTCCTTCAACCGCCATCAAATCCTCTACGCTGGCATCCTCAACGCCTTTGATGCCGCCGAACCGTGTGAGTAGCTTTTGACGGCGCTTAGGGCCAACACCATCAATCTCCTCCAGCTTTGATGCTTGCCTCGCCTTCGCACGTTTGGCACGCATACCAGTAATGGCAAAGCGATGCGCCTCGTCGCGCACTTGGGCGATCAACATCAAAGCGGCGGACTCTTTGCCCAGCTCTCTTGGTGCGCGACCATCCACAAAGACCAAGGTTTCCAAACCAACTCTGCGCCCCTCGCCTTTCGCCACGCCGACAATTAAACTCGTATCCAAACCCAGCTCAACAAAGACCTGACGCGCCACTTCTACTTGACCTTTACCACCATCAATCAAAACGATGTCGGGCAAAATCGCGGTAATGTCAGACGCTTGGTCTTCTGCATGGGCAAATTTTTCAAAGCGGCGATAAATAACCTGACGCATCGCGGCATAATCATCGCCAGGCGTAATGTCCTTAATATTAAAACGCCGATACTCCGCATTTTGCATCGCATGATGACAAAACACGACACAGGATGCCTGTGTGGCTTCGCCATGCGTATGGCTGATATCGAAACATTCAATGCGAAATTGATCGATGTCTGGCACATCAATATCGAGTGCATCAATCAAAGCCTTAGTACGAATTTGCTGTGCACCTTGCTCAGATAAGGCGCGTGCCAATGCCAAACGAGCGCCTTTGACCGCCATCTCCAACCACGCGCGTTTTTGCTCTTGCGGTTGAAAGCTGAGATGAATGCGATGACCACATTGCTCCATCAAGGCTAGCAATAATTCTGGCGCATCAATCTCCACATTCAATATCAACTGCGCCGGAATAAATTGATCAATATAATGTTGCGCGATAAAGGCGGTAATGACTTCAACATCAATCGCTTCATTGGTGGCATTTTGCACCAATTCTAAATGCGTAGGGAAATACGATCTATCGCCCAAATGCCGCCCGCCGCGCACCATCGCCAAATTCACACACGCACGTCCGCCATCCACCGCTACCGCGATAATGTCGATATCGGCATCACCGGCCAACTCCATACTTTGCTGATGCAAGACTTTGGATAGAGCACTCATTTGATTGCGCACGATAGCTGCTTTTTCAAATTCCAAATTCTGCGCAAAGCCCAACATTTTTTGTTCCAACTTCACTTGCACTTCAGTTTGCCGACCGCGTAAAAAATTGGAGGCATTCTCTACGTCAGATAGATAATCTTGCTCAGAAATAAAATCAACACAAGGCCCACTACAACGTTGAATCTGATGCAGCAAGCAAGGACGAGTGCGGTTCGCAAATACACTGTCTTCACAACTACGCAACAAAAAAATCTTCTGCAAAAGTTGCATGGATTCTTTCACCGCCCACGCGGAAGGAAAAGGTCCGAAATACTGGTGCTTCTTATCAATCCCACCGCGAAAATAAGTCATGCGCGGTGTTTTTTCGTTGGTGATCTTGAGGTAGGGATAGGATTTATCGTCGCGAAATAGAATGTTATAGCGCGGCTTTAATGCTTTGATTAAGTTATTTTCCAGAATCAAAGCTTCCGCTTCGCTGCGCGTCACGGTCGTCTCTAAACGAGCGATTTTCGCCACCATCATCGCGATGCGCGGGCTACTTAAATTCTTTTGAAAATAACTCGATACACGTTTTTTTAAATCACGTGCTTTGCCGACATAAAGCACTTGATCGCTCTCATCAAAGTAGCGATAAACGCCTGGCAAATGAGGAAGTGCCGCGACCAATTCTAAAACAGCCGCTGGCGTTTCAGAGGTATCTTTCAACTTAGCCATGATGGCCACTTAATACGCTTGGTTCGCTACTTTTCTCAACGATCACATAGGCCAAGGCAAAATCTTCTTCATCGGACAAAGACACATGCGCGGACAAACCTCGTGCCTGCATCCACAATGCCAACTCGCCCTGCCAATGCAACTCAGGGCGCCCCAATTCGCCGCTAAGAATTTGCAGCGAATGCCAATTCATAGGATGCCGCACACCTAGCCCGACTGCTTTTGCAAAGGCTTCTTTTGCAGCAAAGCGCGTGGCTACATAGCGTGTGGCACGCAGTGGCGATTGAGTCAAGCGTTCCTGATACACGAGCAATTCATCGGCACCTAAAATCTTCGCTGAAAAACGCTCAGCTTGTTTCTGCAACGCGGACTGAATACGCGATATCTTTACAATATCAGTGCCGATTCCAAAAATCATTTGGCGTCCAGTCTTGCCTTTACCATCAAGGCTTTCATATCGGAGATGGCTTTATGCCAGCCGACAAAAATCGCCTGCGCGACAATGGCATGCCCAATATTTAGTTCAGAGATGCCGTGAATAGCAGCGATCGCTTGAGTATTGGTGTAATGCAAGCCATGACCCGCATTCACTTTTAAACCTAGACTTAAGGCGAAATCGACGCCCGCTTTAATTCTGGCTAATTCATGCGCTTGCTCCGCCGCATCCACGGCATCGGCATAACGCCCTGTGTGCAATTCAATCACGGGAGCACCTAGGTTTTTGGCTGCTTGTATTTGCGCTTGATCGGCATCAATAAATAAGCTGACGCGTATGCCTTCGCCTTGTAATTGTTTGGTCGCTGCTTCTACTTGATGATAATAGCGCAGCACATCAAGACCACCTTCGGTCGTAACTTCTTCACGGCGTTCAGGTACTAGGCACACATCATGCGGCTTGATACGACAAGCAAAATCGATCATCTCTTGCGTGACCGCCGCTTCTAAATTCATACGCGTCAACAAGCGAGGTCGAATCTCTTCAACATCTTTATCTTTGATGTGACGACGATCTTCACGCAAATGCAAGGTAATACAATCGGCACCCGCCTCCTCTGCCAATAGAGCTGCCTTTAGTGGTTCTGGATAAATCGTGCCACGTGCATTTCTCAGTGTTGCAACGTGATCAATGTTGATACCCAAATCGATACTTTGAGTTTGTCCGTGTATATTCATAGCTTTTGTAGATCCATTAAAATTTGACGGGTATTTAAGGGAATGCCATGCAGATGAAAGCTGAGAAGATAGCGCATCAACTGCTTGCTTTGTAACTGTGTCGTTGGATCGATGTAATCACCCACCGACATATCAAATAAAGTTTTTCCTAAAACGTTCGGCAGTCCTTCACCGGCAAGTGCAGGACGCACACCTCGGGTTGGATCGATCACATAAATGTGATCGATTTCAATACGTTCTCTCGAATGCACGCAATAAGTTAAATCGCCTATCAAACCGGCTTGCTGCAAAAGTATTAGCTCAAATTTTCGCAAAACAATAGCAGCGTTTTCATTGTGCGCCAGTTGATTGAGTGTGGATACATAGAGATCAAATAAGATCGTATTCGCCTCATCGCGCAACAGAAACTTCACCAATAATTCGTTCAAATAAAAACCGCATAGTAAAGCCGACTTTTCCAGCGGCAGCATACCACCCACCCACTCCGCAGTCGTTAAAGTGCGAATTTCGGACTTACCAGTCCAGGAAATGCTCAAGGGTTGAAAAGTCTGCAGCACACTTCGCAGTGCTGAAGTGGGGCGCTTAGCGCCTTTGGCCACCAAAGAAACACGTCCATACTCGCGACTAAATACGTCGACAATTAAACTGGTTTCTTTGTAGGGATAAGAATGCAGCACAAAACCTGGTTGATGCAGGATGCGGCTTTCGCGCGCGCTGCGCTTAGATGGCGATGATAGTGCAGTCGGGGTCGCTGCTGGCAGTGCTGCGGACTCAGACATGCTGAGCGCCGCATCTGTGCCAGGACTGCTATGACGTGTGCGTCGTTTAGGAGCATCAAGCACAAGAATCTACACTTTATCTCAAAAGTAGTGAATCGCTACTCGTAACCGTAGGCGCGCAAGCCCGCTTCATTATCCGCCCAGCCAGATTTCACTTTAATCCAGATTTCGAGATACACAGGACCACCAAAAAGTTTTTCCATATCTTGTCTAGACTGCGTGGAAATCTCTTTTAAACGAGCACCTTTATTGCCGATCACCATCGATTTATGGCCATCACGATCTACCAAAATCGCAACAAAAACACGCCGCAAATTACCTTCTTGCTCAAATTTTTCAATCAAAACTGTGCTTGTATAAGGCAATTCATCGCCGACAAAACGGAACAATTTTTCACGCACAATTTCTGTCGCCAAAAATTTTTCACTGCGATCGGTAATGTCATCTTCACCAAAGACTGGCGGATTAATTGGCAAGTATTTTTTAATTTCTTGCTCTAAGCTATCCAATTGAAACTTCAGCGTTGCGGATACTGGAACCACCGCAGCGAAAGGAAACAGCGCCATCACTTTCTGGGCGAACGGCATCAAAATCGCTTTGTCTTTAACGCGATCCGATTTATTAATGACTAAAATGCATGGCACGTTCTTGGGCAAGAGATCAACCACCTGTTGATCTGCAGGGCCAAAAGTACCCGCCTCAATGATAAACAAGATCGCGTCCGAGGCCGTTAGTGTATTGGTGACGGTGCGATTTAAAGTGCGATTTAATGGATTCGAATGTCGGGTTTGAAAACCCGGTGTATCGACGTAAATGTACTGCGCTTGATCTTTTGTTTGAATGCCGGTTATGCGATGTCGCGTCGTTTGCGCTTTGCGAGACGTAATACTCACTTTGGCGCCGATCAGCGCATTCATCAAAGTTGATTTACCAACATTGGGGCGACCGACTATCGCGATATACCCACAGCGAAATTCGGTATTTTCTGAAATGACATTCATGTTGATTTACTTTGGTGTTGTTTCAGACATCGATACATCCAACGACAACTGCACTTCCTTTTTGTCGGGATGAACAAGGTTTGCCGGGCTATTCGATACGCCGCCTGCAGACTTATTGCTAGACTGAATTGTGGCAATTCCCGCCAACTTCAATTGCGAAGTACGGGGCTTAGTTTTCTTTCCACTCGGGCTTTTAGACAACAAGCTCAAGGCAGTTTCCAGTGCCAGTTTTGCAGCGGCTTGCTCACCTGCACGGCGACTTCCACCGGTACCAAACACTTGAATTTCCAGCTTAGGTACGAGGCACTCAATTTCAAACTCCTGATTATGCGCAGCGCCATGCGTCGCCACTACATTATATTGAGGGAGTGCAATTTTTTTACTTTGCAGAAATTCCTGCAACAAGGTTTTGGCATCTTTACCTAAGGTCGTTGGATCGACCGATTCTAAGATAGGTTCGTATAAAGAGCGTATTACTTTTCGAGCGGCATCGAATCCCGCATCTAAGAAAATAGCCCCGAATAAAGCTTCGAGTGTATCGGCCAAAATGGAGGGGCGGCGAAAACCACCGGACTTTAACTCACCTTCACCGAGGCGCAAGAATTGTGATAATTCCATTTTCTGCGCTATTTCAAACAAAGACTGTTGCTTGACCAAATTAGCACGGACGCGCGACAAATCACCCTCGTCGATATGTTCAAAAGTATCAAACAAAATCGATGCAACGACACAATTTAAAATTGAGTCACCAAGAAATTCTAAACGTTCATTATGCGAAACACTATGACTACGATGAGTCAAGGCTTGCTGCAAAAGTGCAACATTATTAAACTGGTGTCCCAAACGCTTCTGCAGCAACTGTTCATTCATAAACGCTCAATGACTCCACTCTTATTCCGGTTTTTTCTGAACGGCACCAGTCTTTGCAGTCGTTCCTTGATACTCAAGCAATAAACTGGCGGGGCCAACTAAGGGAATGGTTTTTGAATAAAAAAAGCCAACCTCAAATCCCGTGTCGCTCTTTTCGATGATCAAGTCACGTCCTTTGATCGACTCAATGTAACCAACATCGGCCTGTTTATCAAATGCGACTTGTATGTCTTTCACCGAATTGCCAGCTAACTTTGCGGATTGTATCGCTTTCTTAATTGAAAAATATTCAATCGCCGTGGGCGTGATTTTTGCCACCAAAATCGCCACTAAACCAAGTATCGCAAGCATGAACATTAAACCAACTAAAGACATGCCAGAATTTTTATTTACACGACTTAAATTTCGTTTACTCATTGTATTCTCCCATTTATTTAAAACTACCTACTCGCTTCAAATCACTCGTATTCATCCAAATAAAAAATGCCTTACCAACCACATTTTGGTCGGGCACGAATCCCCAATAACGACTATCCTGACTGTTGTCGCGATTATCGCCCATCATAAAATAATGTCCTGCTGGAACACGGCATGTAAAGCCTTCGTCATCATAAGTGCATTGATTAGCAAACGGGAAGTCCGCTGGCTCATACAAATATACCGCAGAAGACTTATCCTCATCATTCAAAATTTTGTGCTCAATGCCTGGGAAGCGCTCTTCAAATTGTTTGGAATAACTTAAATCACTACCAGCGTGCAGAAACTCACTTTGTGATGCGTAGCTTGCGTCTACGCCATTGACGGTGAGTTTTTTGTTTTTATACTTGATCAGATCGCCAGGTGTACCGACGATACGCTTAATATAATTTTGTGTCGTGTCTTTAGGATATTTAAAGACCATCACGTCACCACGTTGAGGCTCATTCACGGAAATTATTTTTTTATCAATAATAGGTAAACGAATGCCATAGGTAAACTTATTGACCAAAATAAAGTCACCAACGAATAAAGTAGGCAACATCGAGCCTGAAGGGATTTTAAACGGTTCAAACAAAAAAGACCGCAGCACAAACACTAAAGCAATCACGGGAAAAAAACTACCGGAATACTCGACCCACAGGGGCTGTTTAAGCAAAGTTGCTTGCAAAATCGCACGTGCTGCCGGATCTTGATTTGATTTTG
>CAYXJI010000182.1:0-7421 GCA_964465175.1 uncultured Burkholderiaceae bacterium
TCTGCATCGCGACTAAGCCAGTCTCCGTCATCGATGCCCACTTTGCCATGAGTCCTAAAGCAGATCGAGCGATACTCGACAAAATTGATAAGGCATTGATATTAGGGAAAAAAAATGGCGATTTAGAGAAAATTTTCGCTAAATAATTCCAAATACCGAAGTCGCCTAACTCTCAGCGACCTCGGTAATAAATCTCAATGAAAATTCTCAACTAAACACCAACACAGCATGCTTTTCATAGCTAAAAATTGCCGGGCTATTTGCCAAAATTGAGATTAGCCATCACTACGCAAAGCAGCAATCGGATCTAAACGTGAGGCCTGCTTGGCAGGAAAAACACCGAACGCCAAACCAACCGCAATACACATAGAGACGGCTAACAACAAGCTCAGCGGCGACCAAGCAACTGACCATCCCGCTAAGCTGGCGATACTGTAAGCCGCGATCGCGCCCAATACTACGCCCATCAAGGCGCCGGTCACGGCGATCACTAAGGCCTCCGCCAAGAATTGTTCGACCACATCGCGGCGGCGTGCGCCCAGAGCGCGCTTCAAGCCAATTTCACGCCTACGCTCAAGTACATTCGCCAGCATAATATTCATGATCCCAATACCGCCCACCAGCAATGAGACCGCCGCAATCGAACTCATCACGATGGTAAATATTTTTTGCGTTTGCTGATTTTGACGATACAGTCCCATCGGTACAATCAGATTCGTGTCATCCGCACCCGCATGCCTTTGCGCGACCACGGCTTGCAACACGCGAGCGGCGATGTCCGGTGGATTTTTACCATCTAAACGCAAACTTATGCCATCGACTTCATCTTCAATCGGGGTAAAAAAGAAACGTGCGCGTCCGCTCTCCCATGGCACAAATAAACGCTCATCATCGAGCCCCAGCTTAATACCTTCAAACTCACTTTTTCCTGCGCTACGATCGGCGAGAACACCAATCACTTCTAGCCACGTATGATTCAATTTCACGCGTTCACCGATGGGACTCAAGTCGCCAAACAGCGTCTTGGCTAAACGTGCGCCGATCACGCAGACAGGAGACAAGGTATTGCCATCTTCTGCCACAAACCAGCGCCCTTGGCTCACCTGCAAACCACTGTGTTCGGCGTAACTCGATGACACCGCAAAAGCGCGACCCGGTACGATATTCATGCCATACACCAGTTGATCGACTTTAATTTCTTTTTTCATCGCGACCGATTGTGCACCAGGAACCACCGACATCGCCGCCGCAGCGTCGGCGGCCGACAGACCTAGTGAGCGAGTACGAATATCTTTCAATTTATCAGGCGCAATCGTCTTACTTTCAAGCAGAACATTGTTCAGTCCCAGCTCTGCGACTAGTCGCAAAGCTTCTCGCTTACTGCCCTCGCCTACGGCCAACATCGCAACTATCGCCGCCACGCCAAATATCATTCCCAGCAATGTTAGCCCTGTGCGCAATTTGCGGCGCTTGAGCTCGACAACAGCTTCCACTATGAGTGCTTTATTCATGCTTTCACTTCCTTCTTTTCAGGTACTAAAACGACCTGATCGCCAAGCTGCAAACCACTTTTCACTTCACTTCGAATGGGTCCACGCTGACCTAGCTCTATCTTTTTCTTGACGAGTTTCCCGCCGTCTTGAATCTGCACAAAATAGGCATCTGCCTCTTGAAGCAAAGCGATATTAGGAATCGTAATCGCCTTATTTTCATTGAGCAAAGTGACTTTTCCAACCAAGGCTTGACCAGGTTTTAAATTGAATTCTTTGACCATTTTTTGACTAATTTTGGCTTCGAATTCCATGTATTTGACGGGCGACTCGCGCGACTTGGTACTGGAGGTCTTACTGACTTTATCGACGATCAAATCAAATTCCATCCCTGTTCCCGTCAATCGAGCACGCATTTTTTGGCCTTGTTTCAATCCAAAAGCAGCACCTTCAGGTACGCTAAAACTAGCCACCTGTTGCTCTAAATCGGGCAAGGCACCAAAGTCATTTCCTGCCCATAACTGGCTACCAATTTGAGGCACCGAACCGTCCCAATTTTCTTTCAAGCGAAAAACGCCCGCATGCGGCGCCAGCAATTCTAATGACGCGAGACTCTTTTTTTGCTCACTAATCGTAATATTGACAGTCTCTTTTTGCGAACCGATGAGTGCTTGCTCAGCATGACTGATGGACGCGACTTGATTTTTTTTCCAATCTAAATAGTGTTGTTTGTGCTTTAAGAATCCCATATCCGCCAAGATATCGAGCACTTTGTTTTTTTCAAACACACCTAGATCTGCATTCGCATAGCGCTGACTTAGATTGAGGTCAGCGCGCACTTTGGCCCCATCAGCGGCCAACATGGTCTGACCTATATCCGCATTCGCTTTGATACCGATCTCAGACAATTCTTTGCGCAACAAGTCGGTTTCCGCTTGTGACAACTTGACTTCCGCACTCTTGGATTCGAAGCGAGCAATCATTTGTCCTTTTTCGACCAAACTGCCGTCGGCCACCATCATCACCAAGGTTCGTCTATCCCAACCAGTCCCTGGTACATTTAAGGAAGTGCTTTCCGCAGTTTTGATCTCACCGTCAGCGATCAATTCTTCTTGCCATGCGACCTGCTTTACGACTTCGATAGGCTTACCCGCTAGATCAGCTTCATTCTGACATCCGAGCAAACCGGTCAAGATGGCGATGGGCAAACACCAAGTCAGCACTGCACCCGTGCTACGACCAGCGCGCTCATTGGCGCGCTTTTGTCCATCTAACTTCATATCTCGCTCCCTAGTTTACTTGTAGGCTTCGTCGCAGATTTTTCTAATTCGCTACTATTAATTTTCACTTGCACGGCAGTTCCCGGTTTTACGTTTTTTGGCAATTGTTCAAACTCCAACTCAATATCTCTAACGATATTGGGTTGATTACGTGATTTACCATGAAACACCGCCCCCATCGCATGCACGCGAGCAGCGATGATGTCGCTAGATCCGGGCACGGTGACAGCGACTTTCTGTCCCACTTTGACGAGCGATATTTGCGCCTCTGGTACCTTGGCCAACACAAATATTTTTTCCGGATCTGCTAGGCTAGCAACGGATGATCCCATCCACACCTTACTGCCCACTGCGAATTTTTCGTCGTCGAAACCTGCGGAATGAATCACTGTCCCCTCTCTTGGTGCGAGTACAGTCAGATTTTTTTTGCCGCGTTCTAAAATATCAATGGTGGACTGCAGGGTCGCCATTTCTGATTTAACACCGCGCAACTCGGCCTCTCTTGCACGCTTCAATGCGTCGCGTTGGTTCTCAGAAAAACGTACCGATTGCTGTGCTAAATCTTTCTCTATCACCAGCTTGTCGTAGTCCACGCGTTTGCGGCTGGCTTTTTCAAAATTACTTTTCGCCTCATTGACGGCCAATTCGGCAGCCTTGGTCGCTTCAGCATGATCCAAAATCAGTTTTTCCAATGATCGCTGTCTCTCTTTAAATTGGCTGCGACTACTCTCCAATCTTGTCTTCACCTCGTTCGCCTCAAAAATAGCAACCGCTTGTCCCGTTTTCACTTGACTACCTTCTGGTGCCAACATCACTAAATTGTATTGCCACACTTGCTGTATGGCTGGCGGCGAAATCATACGAGAGACGCGGGATAAGACTTCCCCTTCGATCAGGATTTCATTCACTTTTGGCAGCGAGGAAAGGCCCACTTTCGCAAAATTCACTTTCACTTTGTCGCCGTTAGTAGTTTTTTGCGTTACACCACTACCCACTTCGATAGCCGCACTCATGCCTTGTTGTAGGGCCAAATTTCCCAACTCAGGTAATGTGATCTCCACTTTAAAATATTTTCCGCTCCCCCAAATGGCGCGCTGTTCCGGTGCACTCGCGATACGAGCAACTGTGCCTTGGGTTAAAGATCCCGGTATCGCATCAAAACGCACCGACACAGTTTGGCCATCTTTGAGAAATAAACGATCGGATTCCAACACCCAAGCAATCACATGAAGTTTTCCATCCCCCAAAATTTGACCTGCCGTAGAACCGATAAAAGCGCGTCCACCTTCATCCAAACGTTTGCCGCTAAAAGCATCGAAACCGTGAATTAAAATACCGTCCTTGGGCGAGCGCACCTCCGACTGAGTTTGCTGGGACTTGGCATAGGCAATTTGGATTTGTGAGCGTTTGATGATCAGTTCATTGTCTTCCGACTTGCGAGCGACCGCGCCTTTGGCATTGTCTAGCATCTTTTGCTTTACCTCGACATCGCCTTCTGCCCTATTTTTTTCGCCTTGATAGCGATCATAATCGAGCGGTGCGATATGCGTTTTTGGCAGCGCCGCATCAATCTTTGCACGTGCGAATGCGGACTTTGCGATGGCGAGCGCGCGCTCCGCTTCGATCACTTTGACTTCCAAATCTGCGATCTCTTTATCGCCACGCTGCCGCGCTTGAACCATTTCTAATTCTATACGTTCAATATCGGACTCACCTTGCGATTCAACTCGCAAAACCACGTCGCCCTTCTTCACTTTACTTCCCTCGGGCAGATAGAAGCGTATGGTAGACGGGTTCATATTGGTCGATGGCACCGTCACAGGAAAGGCATCAACGGCTTGCACCTCGCCATTAAAAAGTACAGGTCTATGATGCGGCGCAGTTGCAGCCGCAGCGCTAACGCTGTCATTCTTTTTTTGTGCATGGGCTAGCGACGTGGACAATACAAACGCTACACAAATAACAGAACAAGGCAGCGTAAAGCTCCGTCCCCAATTACCATTTTTTTTATTTCTACGCATCATGCCTCCGCCACTTTGCCATCTTTTAAATGAATAGTGCGCTGTGCTTGCGCTGCGATATGCGGATCGTGCGTGACCAAAACCATGGTTTGTCCATTCGCATGTAATTCAGCCAATAGCGCCAACACATCAGTCGCGCTTTTAGAATCGAGATTTCCCGTAGGCTCATCAGCCAATAGCAAAGCCGGCTGATTGAGTAAAGCACGTGCGATGGCGGCGCGTTGTAATTGTCCACCCGATAATTCGCCAGGCAAATGCGTCATGCGCTGCCCAAGCCCAATGCGCTCCAATAAAACACGAGCACGTTGTTCGGCAGTCGTATCTTCGACCGCCGCATAGCGTTGCGGTAACAACACATTCTCCAGCACAGTCAAGCGTGGCAGCAAATGAAAGGATTGAAAAACAAAGCCGATACGACGATTTCGCAAATCGGAAGACGCATCGTCATCCATGCTACCGATTTCATCGTCGTCGAGATGGTAAGTGCCACTATCGGGCTTATCGAGCGCGCCCAGCACATTTAACAATGTCGATTTTCCCGAGCCTGACGGCCCCATGATGGCGACAAATTCACCTTGAGCAATCGACAAATCGATACCATCCAAAGCCCGAATCTCGGTACCACCCTGCTTATAAGTTTTACGAATATTTTGCAATGCAATCATAAATTTCATTCCCTAACTAAAACGACGAGACAATGCGAAGCGGGAAGTATCCTTAGCAAAATGAATATTGTCAATAAATAAGCTCAACTAGAAATTTGATAATTACAAAGCCTAATGCTAGTGCGCTCATTGTGCAGAGCAATATATCGTTAGGCTTAGTTTGAGCTTAGTGTTAGCCCAATGTTGCACTGAACTTCTGGACATTGAGGAGGTCAACAAAGGGTAGGTACAATCGTGCTGATCTCCACCGCCTTCGTTCAACAAGGAATTAAAATGAAAAAACGTTTAATCGCATTTGGCATCGCCGGTGTTTTGAGTCTGCATTTTTCAAGCTTGAGCCAAGCGCAAGTGTTATCAGTGCGCGAACAAGCACGGGTAATCAACGAGAATTTGGCCGAACGGTTTGATCAATTGCTGCCCGAACTCATGGCGCAAACTGGTATCGATATGTGGCTAGTCATTGGTCGCGAATACAACGAAGACCCAGTATTAAAAACCATGCTGCCAGCAGAGTGGTTGAGCGCGAGACGTCGCACGATCTTGGTTTTTTATCGCGATCAAAAAACAAGCAAAATCGAAAAATTAGCTGTAGCGCGCTACGACTTTGGCGAGCAGATTAAAGCCGCGTGGGATCCACAAAGCTCGCCCGATCAGTGGGATGCTTTGATCAAGCTGATACGGCAACGCAATCCTCAAAAGATCGGCATCAATACCTCGACCTACTTTGCCCATGCGGATGGACTAGATCACACAGAATATCAAGAACTTGTGCAAAAACTGCCCACAGACCTACAGGAAAAATTAGTCTCTGCTGAGCCATTAGCCATCCGTTGGCTAGAGACCCGCACCGCTAGAGAAATGCAGTTTTATCCGCAACTCATCAACGCGACTCACAAGATTATTGAAGAAGGTTTTTCGGAGCAAGTCATCACTCCAGGTATTACGACCAGTGATGATGTGGTTTGGTGGTTCCGTCAAAAAATACGTGACTTAGGCTATGACACGTGGTTTCATCCTACCGTCGATATTCAACGCATGGAGAGCGATCACAACGAAGCACAACGCAGTTTTTCGGCTCGCCCCAAGAGCAATGTCATTTTGCCTGGCGATTTAATTCATGTGGATATCGGCATTAGCTATCTGCGTTTAAATACCGATATTCAACAACACGCTTACATCCTAAAACTAGGTGAAACAGCCGTACCAGAAAGCTTACGTCAGGCATTCAATAAAGCCAATCGCCTGCAAGATATTCTGACTGCACAGTTTAAAACGGGCAAGACAGGCAATCAAATTCTCACACAAGCCTTGAGCCTAGCTAAGCAAGAAAATATTATAGCTACGATCTACTCGCACCCCATTGGCTATCATGGACATGCCGCTGGTCCCGCAATTGGTATGTGGGACAATCAATTACACGTTGAGGGCACGGGCGATCAAGCAGTGCGGCCGCACACCGCTTACTCAATCGAATTAAATGCGGTGAGTCAGATTCCAGAATGGAAAAAAGACATACGCATCATGCTGGAAGAAGATGCCTATTTTGATGGCGTCAAAATGCGTTACATTGGTGGTCGACAAAAAGAAATTTATCCTATTCCTAGAACGCACCGCCACCATCAATAAGCGCACGAGCGAAGCAAAAAAACCAAGTAAAAGTGCCCTCATGGTGTGAGGGCATTTTCTATTATGGACGACTGAAACCGCGTTCAGATTTTTATAAAATTATTGATCTTTACGACGATAGACGACTTGTTCGACGCGTATCAATTGTGGCGTTTCATCTTCCTTGTAAGACCATTTTGCGCTTTGATCGGAGGGATTTGATTTGCGCACATGCATCACGACCAATAATAACAATAATTTGACCAGCATAAAAATGACAAACAAACTGATCACTAAAGGCACGATCGTAATCACCAAGGCAATCCCTATACACAGCATCAGTAATCGTGGCAAAGGCGT
>CAYXJI010000183.1:0-7397 GCA_964465175.1 uncultured Burkholderiaceae bacterium
AATGAAAATTTCGACGCGAAAGTGAATCGCCTCGCCTTGTTCGTGCAAGATGAATGGAATTATTCTAAAGCTTTGTCGATTTATGCCGGCTTGCGTTGGGAAGGTATTGATACCACCAGCAAGGGTAACACCTACGCAGAAATCAATAATCGCTCCAGCGTGCTGAGTCCGATTTTTCAAACCTTGTACAAAATTCCTGGTAGTAAAAACGACCAAATCCGCTTCGGTTTGACACGTACTTACAAAGCACCTGACACCGGTAATTTGATCCCGCGTCGCTTCTTGTCCACGAATAATTCTGCGACTAGCCCAGACAATATGGGTAATCCGAATTTGAAACCAGAATTAGCGTGGGGTATTGATACCGGTTTTGAACACTATCTCACCGACGGGGGTATTTTAAGCGTGAACTTTTTCTTGCGCCGCATTGAAGACTTTACGCGCACTTCTATCGTGAATGATGGTCGCTGGGTAGCGATGCCAACCAATGACGGTTTGGCGAATACACGTGGGGTTGAGTTCGATGCGAAATTCCCTTTGCGTACTTTAATTGATGATGCGCCATCGATCGATTTTCGCGCGAACTTGGCCTTCAATTCCTCGACGGTAAATTCAGTACCAGGTCCGAACAATCGCTTAGATGCGCAAACGCCAGTCAGTGCTAATTTTGGCATGGATTACAAATTGAACGATGTACCTCTGACTCTCGGTGGTAACTTGAGTTTTCAAAGTGCGGGCCCTGTGCGTATTTCGGTGAACCAAAGTAGCTATGGGATTCCGAAGCGCGTCGTTGATGTGTATGCCTTGTGGAAGTTTGATGCTAAGACCAATCTGCGTGTGGCCTTAGGTAATGTCTTGCATCAAGATAATATTTCATCGAGTACTTATACAGATGCCAGCGGCGCCTTAGTTCGTAGTAATAAAACACCTACCAAGGTGGCGGTGCGTGTGAATTTTGAGTATAAGTTTTAAGCAATTTTTTTAAAAGATTTGACGCCGAGAAAAATACAGATAAGCGTAGGAAATACGTCTGCAATATTAAAATACTGCCTGAATGGAAACTCTGTTCAGACAGTATTTTTTTGTTGGTCCACGCTAAGACCTTAGACTCAACACCTTCAGTGATCACTGCCCCTTATTTGTTAGCGCGAGCGCGGCACATCGGTGGGAGGTATTGCTTTTCTACCGTCGTGCGATTACTTCCTTTGATTACCATTTTTTCGGGTGCTTCGGCTTCTGCACAGACCCAGGTGACAGGTACGACCGGCGCATCTTCTATCACGGCTGGACGCAAGCTTAATATCTTCCCTTTTAACGCCCCATTGGCGCGATTGCCGAAGGTGATGTGGATCGCGCCATTTTCAACGGCGACACTTTTGACCAGATTGCTGACGATTTTGTCCGGTACGGGAATGCCGGCTGCCGCGTTATCCGCTGGCATGATTTGCTCAGTCTTCCAGGCGATGGCAATCGGTGTTTTGGCGATTTCGGTGAGTGGCATCGTGGATTCAATTTGTTCACGAACAATTTTGTAGAGATAGGAAGGAATCGCCATTGAGGCTAAGATCGCGATTATCACCACGGCGACCATGACTTCTAATAAAGAGAATCCGAGAACTTTTTTCATATTGTTTGACTCAAAGTGGTCGATGATAGACGAAGTTATTGGCAATGCTATTGCGGGCTGGCACAAATGCAGATGCTGGGATTCTAGCAAGGAAAGTCTGCTTATTGTGAATTGTTGCTGGCTGACTGGTTTTTTCTGAATTTTTGGCTCAACGCTGGACATTTTTTTGGTTCATGAGATTTTATCCATAGAGTTTTCTCCTGCGCAGACTATTCACAGACTAGCGTTGCCGTTATTATCTTTCTTTTTTTACCGCTCCCGATATTCACTCTATTCACCACAATCACAATCACAATAAGAGCATCAGACATGAAAAATATGAAGACCCTAGTTTTAATCAGCGCCTTGAGTTGCGCTATCGGCGCGATGTGTGTAGCGCCAGCTGCATTGGCACAGCAGGCTGCAAGTCAGGCTGCTGCAAAAAAGACGTTCACCATCGAAGTCGAGGCGCAACGCACTGCCACTAAGGATCAAGCCAGAACGAACACCTGCTGGAATTTTGCCACCGCGTCTTTTATGGAAAGCGAAGTCGCGCGTTTGGGCGGCAAATTAATTGAACTCTCTGAAGTATTCGCTGTACGCCATGCGTACCCATTAAAAGCCGATGCCTATCTGCGTGTGCAGGGTAAAGCGACGTTTTGGGAAGGCGGCAATAATCACGACGCCATGGAAATGTTGCGTCTTTACGGTGCCGTCCCCAAAGTCAATTTCACTGGTTTAAAAGAGGGCGAGACGCGGCTTGATCATGCTGAGCTAGCTTTGACCTCCAAGGCTTTTTTAGATGCTGTGATTAAAGGCGGTCGCCCTAGCAAATCATGGCGTGCAGCTTTTGATGGCATCTTGGATGCCTACATCGGCAAGCCGCCAGAGAATTTTATTTTTGAAGGCAAGGCGTACACACCGCAATCATTCCGCGATCAGGTTTTAAAATTAAAACCCGAAGATTATGTCGAAGTGACGAGCTTTAGCCATCATCCATTTTATCAACGCATGCGTTTAGAAATCCCCGACAACTGGTCGCACGATAGTCGCTATTTGAACGTGCCTTTGGCTGATATGGAACGCATTATGACGAATGCTTTGAGTAAGGGCTTTAGTATTTCTTGGGGCGGCGATACCAGTGAAAAAGGCTTTAACGTCAAAGAAGGCTATGCGATGTTAGAAGACGATGGCAAAGAAGTGACGCAAGCATCGCGTCAAGAAGCTTTCGATGATTGGCGTAGTACCGACGATCACAGCATGCACATCGTCGGATTGAGCAAAGACGAAAAAGGTAATCAATTTTTCCTGACAAAAAATAGTTACGGCACTAGCAGCGGCCCCTACGGAGGCCACCTACACATGAGTAAAAATTACGTCAAAATGAAGACGATTTATTTCATGGTGCATAAAGACGCTATTCCTGCGGATATTCGTAGTAAGGCTGGGATCAAGTAATAGGGCACCTTGCCGGCAATGATATAAAACACCTCAACGCGCAAGCGTTGAGGAGCGCAGAGAGCAACATGAGAAAATCCGAAAAAATAGGTAATTAATGCACTTCTCCTGCTTTTTCTCTGCACCTCTGTGTCTCCGTGTTGAGAGGTTTTAGCTTTATTCTTTCACGCACTTGTCCTAGCCTTTGTGGCTAAAAGCTGATTTGTAGTCTAAGCGCATTAATTTGATGCGCCTTCCTCATTCTGACGCGATAATTTAAATCGCTCTTGCGTCGCAGCTTCATCGCGCTCTCCGAACGCATAGTTTGCTTCTAGCCACATGACATTGATAATGCCAAAAGCGAGTGCTAGACCAATACCTAATATCCAATTGAAATACCACATAATGACTCCTGAATGTTGATCGCTTAGTAGGCTGAATGCTGATGATCGGCGATGTGTTGTGCGTCGATTTTGCCGCGCATCACGCGATAAATCCATGCGGTGTATATCATAATGATGGGCAAAAAAATGACGACGACCCAAAACATAATCCCCAAACTCTTATGACTGGCGACTACATCCCAGGCGGTTAAACTGCTATTGGGATTAATCGAAGAGGGCATCACAAAAGGGAACATCGATGCACCCGCAGTTAAAATGATGGCAGTGACCGTCACACCACTAGCCAGAAAAGCTGCGATAGCACGACGCTTGATCGTTAAAAAAACACAGGCGATTGCCGCGATAAAGGCGCTAGCCGGAAGGCACCATAACCAAAACCAGCGAGCATAATTATCCAGCCATGCGCCGCTCGCACGGCTAACGATTTTGGCCGTGGGCATAAAGGCAGAATTCGTGTCTGGCATGCTGATAATCCGAAATCCTTCTATCTGTTTTGTAATCAATAAGCCGCCGAGGGCGAAGCCTATCGCCGTCACACCAGCCGCGATGATTAAGCTGCGTCTGGCGCGTTGTGCCAAAGCGCCATTTGTTTTGGTAATCAAGAATGCCGCGCCGTGCATGCATAACATCGCCACACTAATTACGCCTGCCAACAATCCAAAGGGATTGAGCAATTCTATGAGACCACCCTGATAGGCAAGTCGCATATCACCGTCGTAATAAAACGGTACGCCTAGTAATAGATTACCAACGGCGATGCCGAAGATCAGTGGCGGCACAAAACCACCTACAAATAAGAGCCAATCCCAAGTCGAGCGCCAACGCGTATCCGCGATCTTACTGCGATAATCAAAACCGACGGGTCGAAAGAATAGCGAGAACAGGAGCAACATCAAGGCCACATAAAAACCTGAAAATGCCGCCGCATAAGCCAGTGGCCAGGCCGCAAACAAAGCGCCACCTGCAGCGATAAACCAGGTTTGATTGCCCTCCCATGTAGGGCCTATGCTATTAAGCATGATGCGTCTTTCTACATCCGTTTTTCCTATGATGGGCAGCAACATGCCGACACCAAAATCGAAGCCATCCATTAAAGCGAAGCCAATTAGTAGCGCTGCAACGAAGCACCACCAAATAACTTTGAGCGTTTCATAATCAAACATACGATGTCCTTCTTTTAAAATTCAACTTTAGCCTCAGGTTTAGGATCACTGCCATTGAGTTAAGGATATAAAATTGCCCCGCGGGTTTCACCCGCCCGAGGTCGCTTAACTTAATGTCAGTGAGGTTGAGGATCAGCATTTTGTATAAGTTCAAAATGATATTTACCCGTATGTAAAGCGCTCGGTCCCAGCCGCGCGTATTTGAACATCAGGTACAGTTCTACGATCAAGAGTAAGGTGTAGAAAATGACGAAGCCGCTCAAACTAAAATACAGGTCATTCACGGTACGCGTTGAGGCCGACAAATGCGTCGGTAACACTCCCGCAATGGTCCACGGCTGCCTACCGTATTCAGCCACGAACCAACCGATTTCTATCGCCACCCAAGGCAAGGGAATGCTAAATAAGGCCAACTTGAGTAGCCATCGATGTTTGGCCAAGCGACGACGTATCAGGAAATAAAATGACACCGAAAAAATGAAGAGAAATAGAATGCCCAGTCCTACCATTAAACGGAATCCAAAAAATAGAGGTGCCACTTTGGGAGTGGAATCGTTCGTGGCTTTGGTAATTTGCTCCGGTGTCGCATCTACTACATTATTCGTGTATTTCTTGAGTAGTAAGCCATAACCTAAATCGGGCTTTAAGCGCTTAAATTCAGCACGCGCTTGTGCTAAGGCACTGCCGGACAGCGTACCTGATTTTAGTTGTGTTAGTTTGGCATAGGCTTGCATACCATTGATGATGCGTAAGCGATTTTCTTGTTTCAAATCCTTAATGCCCGTGACTTGCGTATCGGTAGAGCGGGTCGCGATGATACCCATCAGATAAGGGATTTTAACGGCATAGGCTGTGTGTTCTTTTTCATCGTTGGGCAAGCCGATGACAGTGAACGGGGCAGGTGCTGGCTCAGTGTGCCATTCGGCTTCAATCGCTGCCAACTTCACTTTGTTCACTTCCCCCGCCGTATAACCAGACTCATCCCCCAAGACGATGACGGACAGCGTGGACGCCAAGCCAAATGCAGCCGCGATAGCAAACGAACGGATCGCAAATGCGGTGTCGCGCGCTTTCAGTAAGTAGTAAGACGAAACACCTAATACAAATAGAGAGGCCGCCACATAACCTGAGGCAACGGTATGAACGAACTTGACTTGAGCGACGGGATTGAAAATAACCTGCGTCATGCTGACTAACTCCATGCGCATGGTCTCGTAATTAAACTCTGCGCCGACGGGATTATTCATCCAGCCATTGGCAATTAAGATCCATAACGCAGACAGATTAGAACCGAGGGCGACCAAGAAAGTAACGCCAAGATGGGCTTGTTTGGATAAACGATTCCATCCAAAAAACATCAGCCCAACGAAGCTCGATTCTAAAAAGAAGGCCATCATGCCTTCAATTGCCAGGGGCGTGCCAAAGATGTCGCCGACATAATGCGAGTAGTAAGACCAATTGGTGCCAAATTGAAATTCCAAAGTGATGCCCGTGGTCACGCCCATCGCAAAATTAATGGCAAATAGCTTGCCCCAAAACTTGGTCATGTCGCGATAAATTTCGCGCCCGGTCATGACATACACCGACTCCATAATCACCAAAATCCACGACAAACCCAGTGTCAGCGGCACAAATAAAAAATGATACATGGCGGTAATCGCGAACTGTAGCCGGGACAAGTTGACGACTTCTTCTATCGGGTTCATGGTGTTCCTTGGGGGTGATTTAAAAGGAGATCAAGGTGTTTGGGGAGCGACTGGTTGCGCTGGCGTCGATAGCAGATGTTGCTCAACGACCGGTGTTGGCAGGCGCATTTTTTTGGTAGTAGGTTGCGAGAAAAAGAGCTTCCACAAGACAAAAATAGCCAGTACCTTCAGGCAAAGAATCAGACTGATTTCCAGCCAAAGCGCAAGCCCGGTATGTGCGCTTTTCCTAGTTATTCTTTTTAAGATCGCTAGCATGCTCATTTCGCGGCTTGGTATTAGTTATCGTCTTTTTCGGCGTCATCAGTGCTGCTAAAGCGAAACTTATCGCGGATATCGAGTAGCTTGCCGACTTTGGCGCCCATCTTCATTAAAGAGGCCAAAGTCTCTGGTGATAGACGCTGCACATCGTCAAACCAGGATGTCGATAGCTCAATCAATTGATACATTTCACGCATGCGTTCTTGCGCTAATTTGTCTTCTTCTGATGCGGGGTTTTCTAGCAAGGCGTCGCGCAACATGGATAAGGTTGGTTCAATTTCGCGGCGACGGCGCTCTTCGAGCAAGGCTTTGAAAATATCCCAGATGTCTTTGGGTGGTTCGAAATACTCGCGTCGGTCACCCGGTTTATGCATCAATTTCACCAAGCGCCAAGCTTGTAACTCCTTGAGACCCATACTTACATTCGAGCGTGAAAAAGACAGATGTTCGGCAATCTCATCCGCATTCAAAGGTTTGCCCAGCACATAGAGCAGCGCATACATTTGGCCGACGGTACGATTAATGCCCCAGCGGCTACCCATTTCGCCAAAGTGCAAAATGAAGCGTTGGGTGAGTGGGCTTAAGCTTTCCATAGGTTTTCCTTATTTCGAATTGGGAGTCGGTGCTGCGTTTAACGCTACATTTCAGGTTTTGGTTGTTCTTGAATTATTGAATTTTCACGAATTACTGAAGTTATAGAAGGTTTAAAAAATTCTTGCTGAGGATGACTAGAAAACGCGGTTTAACTCAGAATTTCCATGAGGATTGGCGATGAAGACGGATGCACTTTTCGAGCGTGTTTTGATGCGAATGAGGCGCTAAT
>CAYXJI010000184.1:0-7382 GCA_964465175.1 uncultured Burkholderiaceae bacterium
CCCATGGGAGAAATGAATCCCCTCGGTTGTATCGATTTGGGCTTGGCGCATGGGCAACCTGGCGTCTTGGCGGCGTTGGCGTATGCGATTGCAAGTGGGCAGGACACCCGTGCAAGCACCATCGCCATGTTGAAAGATGGTTTGCGTACCTTGCGGCATTATGATTTGAATCACGAATTGGGTCATTTCGCTTCAGCCGCAGGACACGGTGGAAGTTCACGCTGTGCATGGTGCTACGGTGATTTTGGTGCAGCTTCTGCGCTCCGCTTATCGGCTCAAGCACTGCGCGAGCCTGGTTTGGACGAATGGGCAAATCGTATCCTTGCTCATATGAGTCGGCGTGAAGTTGAGACATTGGGTTTCGTCGATGCTTGGATGTGCCATGGTAGTGCTGGCTCGGCTTGGATCATGCGCCAACTGAGTAGGGAGCATGATAATGCCGCATTTGAATACGAACGCCTGCATCTCATCGACGGTATGTGCAGTATTGAATACAGCCTCGCGCATGACAATGATCTAGGCTTGGGCATTTTAGAAGGATGTGCAGGTGCTGCCCTTACTTTTGCAGAACGTCTAGGTAAGGTCAATGTTTTGCACTGGTCCTTACCATTTCTCGCTGGCCGTTCCGCCTTACGTGACCTTAGCTTGGTTCCAGAGAGCCTTGTTGTTGCTTAGAGTTTTCACCTGTTAATGAGCCCACAGGTAAAACAGGGCTCTATTTTTTAACTGAATGGATCTTTACTATGACTAAGAA
Source organism: uncultured Burkholderiaceae bacterium (assembly GCA_964465175.1). Taxonomy (GTDB): domain Bacteria; phylum Pseudomonadota; class Gammaproteobacteria; order Burkholderiales; family Burkholderiaceae_D; genus Undibacterium. The sequence goes on from CAYXJI010000184.1 coordinate 755, forward strand.
ACAAAAGTTATCACTGAACACGACGACTATCCGTAATCTGACTGATACAGAATTGGATACAGTTGCTGGTGGTGCAATTACACGCAATTGGAAATGCTCTGACCAAATCGCTTGCCCAAGTGACTTGGATGATTGCAATGTTTCCCAGCAAGGTAGTTGCGCCGCGTCATGTGCAGCATCATGTGCAGCATCATGTGCTGGTTCTTGTGCAGCGTCATGCGGTGCATCTTGTGGTGCATCTTGCGGTGCAACTTGTGGCGCTTCTTGCCAACCACGTTGCTTGCCAGTGACAGAGCGTCGCCCATGCAATTCTTGGAATTGCTAATCGGCGAGTGATCATCACTTGATGCAAACAAAACCCAATTCGAGCCGCAAAACATTACGTGTTGCACAAGTTTTGGGTTTTGTTTCGCTTATCCGAGAAAATGCTCAAAGTAATAACTAGAAAATTTAGCTCTTTTTCAGCTATAGTTTGCAACCAATTCAAATTTGCATAACGTCGCTATCGAGTGATGAGATGTAGCATTTTTCGGTGTTTAACCCGAATAAATTCCAACCACATTGAAAGAAATTGAGATTATGCTGTTTAGACCGCAAGCATTGGAATACCAGCAATTTGGGCATGCGGAGGGGCATGTATTATTGCGCAGCCCTGCGATGCTTTGGTTTTTCTCATGTGCTGCAATGATACTAAGTATTGCTTTAATTTGGCTAAGCTGCACCACACATTACACGCAGCGGGAGCGCGTGTTCGGGCGTTTGACGCATGACAAGATGATGAGTAGTCTGCAGGCCAACCAAGCAGGTATTTTTCAAAAAACTTTAGTTACCGAAGGTGGTAATGTTAAATTGGGGCAAGCTCTTTTTGTCATCAGTGCACCGCAAAGATTAGAACGTCCAATCACGACGACGACTTCATCAACAGTCATTAATGTAAAACACGAGCCAGATGCTGCTTGGCATATTGTCGCACCCCACGATGGCAGCTTAAGTAAGCTGCTAATCCGACCTGGTCAGGCGATTACAGTCGGCCAAACGCTTGCCCAACTCTTACCCGCTGATGTGAAATTGCAAGCAGAATTATATGTCTCGGCTAACGCGCTGTTAAGCTTGCATGTCGGCGATAAAATTAGTTTGCGTTACACCGCCTTTCCTTATCAAAAATTTGGTCAGCATACTGCAATCGTTCGTGAAATTGCGCAGTCAGCGACAGAAATTAGTGACAATAAAAAATCAGAACGCAAATACAGGGTCTTACTCGACCTTCAGCAAATCAATATTAATTATTACGGAAAGCTTTTGGAGCTGATGCCAGATATGGAATTGGAAGCGGATATTCTGCTCTCAAAGAAAAACGTCTTCGAGTGGATTTTTGAACCTTTATTGGCATTACGAGGCAAAGCATGATGAGCGGCTTAAAATTCGGATTCGGTCATCGACTTCCAATTATTCAACAAACAGAGACTGCTGAATGTGGTACTGCTTGTTTGGCAATGATCAGTTGCTACTACGGGCACAATTTAGATATGCCTGAAATTCGAGCTAAACGTCTTTCATCGATTAAAGGCACGACCCTTAAACAATTAACTTTATTCGCTGACGAGCTTAATCTGGCTAGCCGTGCGGTTCGCTTAGAAATTGAAGATTTAAGCCAACTTCATATGCCCTGCATTTTGCATTGGGATATGAATCATTTTGTGGTTCTCAAAAGTGCAGATACAAAGAAAATTGTGGTGCATGATCCAGAATATGGCGTTCGTAAACTGAGCATAAATGAGGCATCAAAGCACTTTAGCGGCGTTGCTTTAGAGTTGTCGCCAACGCCCAATTTTGAAGAGAAAAAGCGTGAAAAAAGCGTCAGCCTAAAAACACTTTTAGGTAATGCGATTGGTCTAAAACGCGCACTATTTCAAATACTCTCACTGTCCGTTGCACTAGAAATTTTATCTCTAGCCGGTCCACTCTTCCAGCAATGGGTGCTCGATAGTGTCATCATTCACAACGACACAGACTTACTGATGGTGCTGTCGATAGGTTTCTTTATGATGATGCTGTTGCAGCTCTCATTATCGACCTTGCGTAGTTGGATGGTGATCTACTTCTCAACACAAATTAATATCCAATGGGCTGCTGGTGTGTTGAGTAAACTTTTGCGCCTGCCGATGGACTATTTTATCAAGCGTCACTTGGGCGATGTGATGTCGCGCTTTGGTGCTATTCAATCGATACGCCAAACATTAACCAGTGCCGCCTTAAATTCAATTTTAGACGGTTTGATGGCGGGTGTTGCCTTCATCATGATGTGGATTTACAGTCCCAAATTGGCGCTTATTACATTAATTGCTTTGGCGTTGTATTTACTGGTGCGGATTTCTAGTTATTCCGCCTTTAAGGCGGTTACTGAAGAGCAAATTATTCATGGTGCTCGACAAGAGACGCACTTACTCGAGACTGTACGCGGTGTGCAATCGATTAAACTCTTTAATCGCGAAAGCGACAGGCGCAATCAATGGATGAATTTATTGGTGAATACGACTAATAGTGAACTAGCTTCTCAGCGCCTTTCGACCCTATTTCAAACCGCCAATACCTTGATTTTTGGCATAGAAAATATCCTCGTTGTGTATGTAGGTGCCGTATTGGTCATGCAACAAGAATTATCCATCGGTATGATATTCGCGTATGGCGCGTATAAGATGCAATTCTCTTCACGTATAAGTGCTTTGGTCGATTTGTATTTTCAACTACGCATGCTAACAATTCAGCGCGAACGTTTAGCGGATATCGTACTTTCAAAACCTGAGCCTAGCGGTGGTTCGGGCATGCCAGGAACGACACCTCCAGATATCGAAGTTCGGAAGCTGCGGTTTCGCTATTCTGACAATGAGCCGTGGGTATTAGATGGGATTACCTTCAAAGTGAACGCGGGTGAGGCTGTCGCCATCGTGGGGCCATCAGGCTGTGGTAAAACCACTTTGCTAAAAATTTTATTGGGACTATTGCAACCAACGGAGGGACAGGTTTTCGTCATGGGGCAACCATTAAATGCCATAGGGCTTAGCGCATGGCGCGATTCACTTGGTGCGGTGATGCAAGACGATCAATTATTTGCTGGCACAATTGCCGAAAATATCGCCTTTTTTGCACCGAACATTGACCTGCAAAGAGTGAAAGAATGCGCTCAATTGGCTGCTGTAGAGAGCGATATTCTTGCCATGCCAATGACATGGCAGACTTTGATAGGTGATATGGGCGCTGCTTTATCGGGGGGGCAAAAACAACGTTTGCTTTTGGCACGTGCGCTTTATAAGCAACCTAGCATCTTATTACTAGATGAAGCGACTAGCCACCTTGATGTCGAACGCGAACGCTTAGTGAATGACGCTATACGCGCCCTAAGTGTGACAAAAATAGTAATTGCGCATCGGCAAGAGACTATCAATATGGCAGATAGGATTATTCCATTAGACGATTGTCGCAGCTAGAGAAGTCGCGAAAGGTGCGCAAGTCTTATTAATGTAATACTTTGAAGTGAGTCAAGGACTAGACATAGAGGGTAATTTTTTGTAACGATGCCTTTGTGAAAAAAAGCGGAATAAAATTCAGAAAATTAAAACAAATTCAGAATAATGTATAATCTCAGTGATTTAATTCCGAACGAAGCCGCGAAATCGTATTCCTCATGCAATCCCTTATTCAAAACGCCAAACGTCTCATCGTTAAAGTTGGTTCCTCCCTAGTCACCAATGACGGTCGTGGCTTAGACCGTATTGCTATTGCGAATTGGGCGCAGCAGATTGCCGCTTTGCGCGCGATGGGGAAAGAAGTCGTGTTGGTGAGCTCTGGCGCGATTGCGGAAGGGCGGCAAAGATTAGGTTTTGAAACGCGGCCGACTGGTGTGCATGAATTACAGGCTTGTGCAGCGGTAGGGCAGATGGGCTTGGCGCAAATTTATGAGACGAGTTTTCGTGCGCATAATTTGGGAACGGCGCAGATATTGTTGACGCATGCAGATTTGGCTGATCGTGAACGCTATCTAAATGCACGTTCTACCTTAATAACCCTGTTGGGATTGGGGGTTGTTCCTGTGATCAATGAGAATGATACTGTCGTCACTGATGAAATTAAGTTTGGCGACAATGATACGCTGGGTGCTCTAGTTGCCAATCTGGTGGAGGCTGATGCCTTGATCATTTTGACCGATCAACGTGGCCTATTTACCGCCGATCCTCGTAAACATCCTGACGCGCAATTTGTGCATCACGCTAGGGCGGGTGATGCGGCGTTAGAGTTGATGGCGGGTGGCGCTGGAAGTCAAATCGGCACGGGTGGCATGCTCACGAAAATCATCGCCGCAAAACGCGCCGCCCGTTCCGGCGCACATACCGTGATTGCTTGGGGGCGCGAAGAAAATGTCTTAGTACGCCTCGCGAACGGTGAAGCAATTGGGACGCAATTAAGCTCCGATATGGCACCGTTAGCAGCGCGCAAACAATGGATGATGGATCACTTGCAAACTTCGGGACAAATTGTGCTTGATGATGGTGCTGTGACGAAACTGTGTGACGAGGGGAAATCCTTGTTGGCCATCGGCGTGTGTGAAGTGCGCGGAGAATTTAGTCGTGGTGCGGTGGTGAGTTGTGTCGATCAGAATGGGCGAACCGTCGCCAAAGGGCTGACCAATTATCACAGTCGAGATGCACGCCGTATCATGCGCAAGGCATCCGCCGAGATCGAGCGTATTTTGGGATTTGTGGAGGAGCCAGAATTAATCCATCGGGATAATTTGGTCTTGGTGGTTTAGGTACGAATCCTGCTGTGAAAAAAGCCCGCAGAATTTGAAAACTCTGCGGGCTTTGCTTTTTCTTGATGCGGATTTATTTGTTCGCCATCCGCACTAAAGTGGATTTGCCAAATAGACTTTCTATCAAATCCACGGCCAAAATTGCAGTTTGATTGCGCAAATCTAGGGCGGGATTGAGTTCCACTACATCGAGTGAGCAAAGGCGACCGGTGTCAGCAATCATCTCCATGCATAATTGCGCTTCGCGATAAGTCGGGCCGCCGAGAACCGCTGTACCGACGCCAGGCGCGATGTCGGGATCTAAACAATCGAGGTCGAAGCTGACGTGTAAGTGGGTATTTTCATCGACACCTTCCAAGGCTTTGAGCATCACGGCGCGCATGCCGTGTTCGTCGATGTAGCGCATGTCAAATACCGGAATGCCCATGTCGTGGATAAATTGGCGCTCGCCATCATCGACACTGCGAATGCCGATTTGACGAATTTCATTGGGCTGCATGGCGGGCGTATAGCCGCCATACGCGATTAATTGTTCAGGCCCATGTCCCATCAAGCAGGCGACAGGCATGCCGTGGATATTGCCAGTCGGGCTGATCGTAGAAAGATTGCTGTCGGCATGCGCATCAAACCATAAGACGCGTAATTTTTTGCCGGTGTCTTTACAGTGTTTCGCCACGGCGCTGATGGAGCCGATTGCTAAACAATGGTCGCCACCCAACATCATCGGCATATGGCCGAGTTTTAATGCATTCGTCACTTCATCGTAGACCGACTGATTCCAATCAATTGCTTCGTTTAAATGACGCAAGCCATTGATGGGTGCTTGCCAGGGATTGGCGGGGCCGTGTAAATTGCCGTGGTCGATCACCGTCAAATCTCTAGCTTCGAGTGCTTGTGCTAAGCCCGCTACCCGCAATGCATCTGGCCCCATACCTGCGCCTTTGACACTTGCGCCTACATCAGTTGGCGCACCAATTAAGGAAATAGTTTTCATGGTCTCTTCTCTGCTTTCAAAAAACGGTGAGGCTTTAAGTTTTGTCGTAATGCTCTTTAGGATGCGTGCACGGGCGTAATGGTACTGGCTTCGTCACTGATTGTGATGCTTTTTTTTGCGCTATTTGTTGGCGCGCGACCTGTGAAAGGTGTTGGCTTTTGCCATTTTCAGCTAGGGGAATTATATTCCTGCATGCGATAATTTGATTTCGTAGTTATTAGGTATAATCGTTCAATGAGAAATTAAATTTCATATTGAGTTTAATTTTGGAATTTAATCCTTATTACTTAATTCTATGCGGAATTTATGCGAAGGTGAGGTTGTGTGGATAACTATGATTTGAATATTTTGCGTCATCTGCAAGATGATGGGCGTATGAGTAATCTGCAGTTAGCAGAGAAGATACATTTGTCCCCACCACAAACCTTGCGTCGTGTGCGCGCGCTCGAAGAGGCGAACGTCATTCGTTCATATACTGCGCAGGTGGCTCCGGAGTATATTGGTTTGGGTGTGATGGCCTTTGTTAGCTTGTCTTTGGATAGAGAGCAGAATCGTAATGCGCGTGAGATAGAGCGACATTTGAAGGCATTTCCTGACATCATCGAGTGTCATACCATTTCGGGGGATTTTGATTACTTGCTGAAGGTGGTGGCAAATGATTTAAAGAGTTTGTCTCAGTTTTTGACCGATAAGCTGATGCAAGTACCTGGCGTGGGAAATGTGCGTTCGATGATTTGTATGGAAGAGATTAAGCCGGTGAGTAGCTTGCCGATACGCTAAGGAAACGCGGATTTAATCCGAATTCAGTATCTCAATAGACCACAACGATT
>CAYXJI010000185.1:0-4129 GCA_964465175.1 uncultured Burkholderiaceae bacterium
ATCGACGCCAAAGAAAGTGCTGAGCAGACCAGTCGAGCCAAGAGTGATTTCGTCGCCAATATGAGTCATGAAATTCGTACGCCGATGAATGCGGTGCTCGGTATGACGCAATTATTGGCGAGCACCAATTTAAGTTCGGAGCAACGTAAGTATCTGGATATGATCAAGGTTTCTGGACATTCCTTGATGGGTATTTTGAATGATATTTTGGATTTTTCAAAAATAGAAGCGAATCGATTTGAGTTGTCGAGCAATGCATTTTTGTTGGATGACGTTTTAGGCGCATTGGCCAGTATGATGGCTGTATCCGTGGAGGATAGGGATATAGAAGTCGCGATTGGGGTGGACGTGGACGTGCCTAAGCGACTCTTGGGAGATCAATTACGCTTGCAACAAATCTTGACCAATCTTACCGGGAATGCCTTGAAATTTACCAAACAAGGCGAGGTTGCCGTGTTCGTTGACTTGGTGCCAGACCGTGCAGAAAATGAGCCGGCTATTGATAGGGACGGCGATCCAAATACCAAGGTGGCGCAACTCAGATTTAGTGTGCGTGATACCGGCATAGGGATGGATGAAGCACAGATGCAGCGATTATTTCGACCTTTTACCCAGGCCGATGCATCCACCACACGCCAATTTGGTGGAACCGGATTAGGGCTATCCATTTCCAAGCATATTTTGCAGCAGATGGGCGGCCAGATCGAAGTCCATAGTCAATTGGGGCAGGGCAGTGAATTTCGCATTGTCGTGCCTATGACTGCCCTAGGTAGTGAGGAGACAGAACCCGTAATAGCAAGCAAAAAGCGTCTCAAGCTTTTGGTGGTGGACGATAATGCGACGAGTAATAACTATATTTGTAGAACGGTGAGGTCTTGGCATTGGGACGCGGAATCGGCCGGCAATGGTCAGCAGGCCTTGGACATCGTTCGTGCCGGTCTCGCCGAGGGGCGCGATTTTGATGCGATTTTGGTTGATTGGCAGATGCCGATGATGGATGGTTTGGTCACGATAAAAATGTTGCGTGAGCTGCTTCCAAAAGGTCGAACCCCTTTGGTGATCATGGTGAATGCATTTAGCCGTGATCGCATGCTGCAAGAGCAAGCCTCGGAATATGCCGATGCGATTCTGATGAAACCGATTACGGGTTCAAGTATTTTTGATACTGTGCATGAAGCGATCCTGCTGTGTTCTGGAATAGAAATGATGCCCCGTTATAGTAAAGCGGCATTAACGCGGACGGATCAAATTCAAGGTGCGAAGCTATTATTAGTCGAGGATAATCCTTTCAATCAAATTGTGGCTAAAGGCTTTTTGGAGCAGGGTGGCGCTAGCGTTGATATTTTGGAAAACGGCTATTTGGCGGTGGAACACTTGCGTGCTCACGCGGATCAATATCATGCCGTGCTGATGGACGTACAAATGCCTATCATGGACGGCATTAGCGCAACGCGCATGATACGCAATGACTACCATTTAACGATTCCGATTATTGCGATGACGGCGGGTGTCATGTACTCGGAGCGGGATCGCTGCTTACAATCTGGGATGAACGGTTTCATTGCCAAACCTATCGACGTTGAGCAAATGTTTGCGGTCATCGCTAAATTCTTGCCTGCAGAATTATCTTCCATCAAGCTTGACCTACCTATAAAACAAGAAGTGCCGCTCGTGCCAGATCAAGCTCAGGTCGAGTCAGATTTTTTTAATCCACGGTCCTTAGAAATGTTAGCGGCGGCTGACCCCAAGAGTCTGCCTAAAATATTGTCAACGATCAGTGGGTTGATCGAACGCGCCAGTTCGCAAATGCTTGAGCTGAAGGCCGCTGTGAGTGAAGATAGATCAGATGATGCTGCCAGAATATTACACACCATGCGCGGATCTATCGGTACGCTAGGCGCAAAAGCATTTGCGGTGCTGAGCTTGCAAGCAGAAAACGAAATTCGCGAAGGCGATGGAAAGCATCTTCCCCAATTGTTGGTGCGCGTAGAAGAGGCGTTGACCAAGACGAGGCAGGCGGCGCGCGTTTGGTTGGAACAGAAGCGCCTAGCGAGCAGCGAACAATCGGTGGCTGTTATTTCGGACGCACAAGCAGAAGACATGCTAGCCAAGCTAAAACTGCTATTGCAGCAGAACGATCTCGCAGCAGTTGATGTTTTTGCCGCATTGAAAGACAGATTAAGATTAGGTCTGTCGAACGAAAACATGATGCGACTAGAACAGCACATGCATGATTTGGATTTTAAACAGGCGCAATTGATACTGCAGAAGCTTGATTTTTGATTGAGGTGGCAGGTACAGACTCAGCCCGCGAATGCGGTTTCGCTCAAACCTTGAACGCCTGGGCGCAATAAAATAGTGGCGCCTGCCCAATGGTCTTCATTGCTTTGGCCGGCCGCAATGGAGGTGAGCATTAAAGTATCCATGTTGGCACCACCAAAGCAACACATCGTTGGCTTTGCCATAGGGACGGCGATTTGCTGATCGAGTTTGCCTTCGGGGGTAAAACGTAAAATACGTCCCGCATCATTACCGCAAATCCAATAGCCGCCATCGACATCGATTGCCGCGCCATCAGGGCGTCCATCGTACTGTTTCATATCAACGAAGACGCGTTGATTGCTGGGCGTGCCAGAGTCGGTGTCGTAGTCAAAGGCCCAGATGAGTTGACTCTTTGGATGGGAGTCGGATAAATACATAGTACGTCCATCGGGTGACCACGCTAGGCCATTTTGTACTAATAGATTGGAGACCACAGGTGCAGAGATACCTTGCGCTTTGGTATAGCGATACAAATGACCCGCCGCGATGCCTTCGCTCATGTCGATCAACATGGTACCGCTCCAGAAGCGCCCCTGCCGATCACAACGCCCATCATTAAAGCGCATCCCAGGCTGCAGCTCGGCGGGCGCAGCCAGAGGTGTGCCAACAATGCGGCCATCTTCTTGTAGGTTCAAGGCAAAAATGCCACTTTCCATCCCCGCGATCAACTGTAGATTTTGTCCCGCATTTTGCAGCGGCGTGATGCAGCCTATCATCTCGGCGGTGTGCCAGCGGCGCACTGCGCCACCATGCTCGTTACAACACCAAATCGTCTTGCCTATGATATCCACCCACAACCAAATTTTGTGTTGTGGGAGCCAAATTGGACTCTCGCCGACGCCACAACGGACAGGGAACGAGGGTTCGCCGATGTGGGTGATATCTACCGTCTTTAACATAGATGATTCTAGTACCACTATAAATCCTTAATTACTTTGTACTTAGGTACCAAAGTTTTCATCACACTCCACGCCACCAAATACGCGAGAGCGCAGATGGCAAACATGATGGTGTAGCCGGTTTGCAATTGCCCTTGGCTACCATAGTAATCAAACAGCCAGCCGCCGAGCTTGGTGATCAAGACGCCACCTAAACCGCCCGCCATGCCACCGATGCCAACCACGGAAGCGACCGCTTTTTTGGGGAACATATCGGATACCGTGGTGAAGATATTCGCCGACCAAGCCTGATGGGCGGATGCGCCGATGCCAATTAAAATCACAGGCACCCAGAAGCTGAGATAGCCCAGTGGTTGCGCTAATAAAACCACCAAAGGCAGAATCGCAATCATCAACATCGCCTTCATACGACCATCATAGGGCGCATCGCCGCGATTGATAAAATAGGTGGGCAACCAGCCGCCGCCGATACTGCCGACCATGGTCATGCTGTATAAGACCGCTAGTGGCACCACGAATTCTGTGGTTTTCATGCCGTATTGTGCGGCCAGATATTTAGGTAACCAAAACAAGAAAAACCACCATACGCCATCGGTCATAAATTTGCCAAACGCAAAGGCCCAGGTTTGACGATAAGCGAGTAATTGGAACCAAGAAAATTTCTTGCCGCCCTCACTATCTTGGATGACACCATCGGTTAATTGATCATGATTGATATAGGCCAGCTCTGATGCGGATAAACGTTTTTGCGTTTCAGGTTGATCATAAAAAATCATCCACGCGCCTAGCCAGAGAAAGCCGATTGCGCCCACGATAATGAAGGTCGCTTGCCAACCCCACGCAGCAGCGATCAAGGGGACGGTGATCGGTGCTAATACCGCGCCAATATTCGCGCCGGAGTTGAAAAT
>CAYXJI010000185.1:4139-7378 GCA_964465175.1 uncultured Burkholderiaceae bacterium
GTTCTTTTTTCGGGAAATATTCCGCCGTGGCTTTGATCGCAGCAGGAAAATTACCCGCTTCACCCAAGGCCAACACCGCACGAGAAATCATAAAGCCAGCGATGGAGACAGGAACCGCAGCCAGTCCTAAGCCAGTCGCGAGACTATTGATCGCTTCACCAAAAAAGATCGCATACGCATGCATGATGGCACCGAGCGACCAAACGCTAATGGCGAGGATAAACGCCTTCTTGGTGCCGATCTTGTCAATAAAACGACCTGCGAATAACATGGAGATCGCATACACAAATTGAAAGGCGGCAGTGATGTTGGCGTAGTCACTATTGGTCCAGCCAAATTCTTTACTTAAATCCGGTGCCAGCAGGCTCAATACTTGACGATCCAGATAATTAATCGTGGTCGCAAAAAACAAGAGTGCGCAGATAGTCCAACGGTATCGGCCTATGCCTGTGGATGGTGCAGGTGTTGACATTGTTGTCTCCGGGTTTTTATTTTTTTGTGTTGCTGCTAATTTGAAAATTTTGAAAGTAGGGGCGTAACCCGCGCTGCGCAGTTACGCTTTGCTCGATGATCTGGCGGCGCGGGTTTTACCCGTCTTACATTTTTTGCGCGGTCAATTCACCATTCACCACGCGTGGAATCCCAAACGGATTCGCATCTTGCAAGCTGCTTGGTAAAAGTTCTGCAGGGAACTCTTGATAACACACTGGACGCAAGAAACGGTCTATCGCTGAGGCTCCAACCGACGTTGTGCGGCTATCCGATGTCGATGGAAAAGGACCGCCATGCACCATCGCATGGCAGACTTCAACACCGGTAGGAAAACCGTTAAACAAGATACGGCCCACTTTACGTTCTAAGCTCGGCAGCAAGGATTTTGCGATGGCATAATCGCCTGCAGTAGCGTGTATCGTGGCGGTGAGTTGTCCTTCGATATGTTCTGCAATGGCCTGCATGTCGGCCAAATTCGCGCAGCGGATTAACAAAGAAGAGGGGCCAAATATTTCATCATGCAATGCGCGATTTTCCAAGAAATCTTTGGCATCACATACGGCCAAATTTGCCTGCGCAGCACAGGGCGTAGTCGCTGCCTGACCTTGTGCCAACACCACAACGCCATCGACTTGATTTAAACGCGCGACACCGGCGCTGTAAGCTTGATGTATGCCAGGCGTGAGCATAGTGGCAGCGGGCTTGGCTTGTAGTGCTGCACTGGCAGCATCGACGAAGCTTTGCAACGCTGGACTATCGATGGCGATCAGCATGCCAGGATTGGTGCAAAATTGTCCTGCACCCATGGTTAAAGAATCTGCAAATCCTTGGGCAATACTTGACCCCTTGGTTAGTAAGGCATCAGGTAGCAAGAAGACGGGATTGATACTACTCATTTCCGCATACACAGGAATCGGCTCAGCACGCGCCGCTGCAGTACGCACCAAGGCCATGCCGCCTTGACGTGAACCAGTAAAACCAACTGCCTTGATGGCCGGATGGGCGACCAAACGCTGACCGATCTGACGACCATCACCGATCAACATCGAAAACACACCAGGCAAACCGCAATCATGGGCCGCTTGTTGTATCGCTTTACCGACTAATTCTGAGGTACCTAAATGCGCGCTGTGTGCTTTGACGACAACTGGGCAACCAGCGGCCAAAGCCGAAGCCGTATCACCACCCGCCACCGAAAACGCTAAAGGAAAATTACTCGCGCCGAACACCGCGACAGGGCCCAAACCGATTTTACGCAAACGCAAATCAGGCCGTGGTGGCACGCGTTCTGGCAAAGCCGAATCGAGTGTCGCAGAGACATACATGCCATCACGCACGACCTTGGCAAACAAGCGTAATTGATTCATGGTACGACCGCGCTCACCTTCCAAGCGCGCAATCGGCAAGCCCGTTTCTTGATGCGCGCGTTCGATTAAGTTAGTGCCTAATGCCAGTAGGTTGTCGGCGATTTTTTCGAGAAACGAGGCTCTGTGTTCTGGTGTGGTTTCGCGATAAAGATCAAATGTTGCCGCCGCTAATTGACAAGCTTGATCGACATCCTCATTGCTCGCCAGACCAAACGCTGGTTCGATTTCGCTATTGGTGGCAGGATTGATTGCTTTGATCGTACCGGTGCTACCGAAAAGGGTTTGCTGGCCGATGACCATGCTTCCTGTGATTTGCATGCCTTACTCCTAGATTCTTGAAACTGAGGTTGATGAACATTTCATTTTAACTGGGCGATGACACCCAGTCTTGATGAAAATCGTCATCATTCGTGCCTATTTCCACCCTTATTGTCGGCCTTGCGCACGAATTAATTTTAATAACATTTCATCTTCTTCTGCGGTCAAATCGGTTAACGGCGCACGTACTGGGCCGCCGCTATGACCAACCAAACGCGCACCGGCTTTCACGATACTCACGGAATAGCCGGCTTTGCGATTGCGGATGTCGAGGTAAGGCAGGAAGAATTCATCGATCAGACGATTGGTCGTCGCGAAGTCATCGGCGGCGGTAGCATGATAAAAATCCATCGCCAGTTGAGGGACAAAATTGAACACAGCCGAAGAATAAACTGGCGTCCCTATGGCTTTATAAGCGCCCGCAAAAATCTCCGCCGTCGGCAAACCACCCAGATAACTAAAGCGATCACCGAGGCGACGCCAGATCGATACCATCAACTCAATATCGCCGATACCATCTTTAAAGCCAATTAAATTCGGGCAACGTGCTGCTAATTTTTCTAAAGAGTCTGGCGTCAAACGGCAGTTAGCACGGTTGTACACCACCACGCCGATACGCACTGATTTGCACACTTCGGCCACATGCTCAATCAAACCATCTTGGCTAGCCTCCGTCAGATAATGCGGCAACAACAACAAACCCTGCGCCCCCAAACGCTGCGCCTCTTGCGCCAAGCCCATCGCGGTGCGGGTAGGGCCACCAACACCGGCCAAAATAGGCACTTTGCCACGGCAAGTATCGACCGCCGTACGAATCACATCGCTGTATTCACCCGGCGTCAAAGAAAAGAATTCCCCCGTACCACCTGCAGCAAACAAAGCACTCGCACCATACGGCGCCAACCATTCTAAGCGTTCGGCATAAGTGTCCGCCCGAAAATCGCCATTGGCGTCAAAGTCAGTGATAGGAAAGGATAAAAGTCCAGACGAGAGGATTTGTTTGAGTTCTTGCGGGTGCATAGTGTCTCCAGTAATAAAAGCAGGAAATTGGGGGGAATTGGA
>CAYXJI010000186.1:0-3098 GCA_964465175.1 uncultured Burkholderiaceae bacterium
CGCTGGGGCGGTTTTGCGTAAGTCCTAAATAAATTTTAATTTTTAGATGATATTTAAGCTGCATCAAGTAGGCGACTAGCAAGCTCGAAATCGTAATTTTCAATCGCGTTTTGAAGTGCGATATAGCGTTGATTTTCCAAGGTGCTGGCAAGCAGCGATTGATGTTGTTCAAATAGATTGACGGCGGCTGAATCATTCTCTTGGAGTAATTTTTTGAGTGTATTCAGTATGTCTCTGGTTTTCTGTGCGTGTGATGTATCTTGCTGAGAGGTAGACATGCAATCAGGATTGGGTTTTGCTTCAGCCGTTTGTGCGTTCGGTGCAATTAGAAGAAAGGCATCGAGTTCATCCAAGGTGTTTTCTAGTTCAAACGCAAGCGCGGTGAATAAACTCGGCAAAACCACATCATGCGGATCGGCTATTTTATCTGTTGCGATTTCGATTTCTGTGCATAGCGTCGCGATTTTACTAGCGCCTATGGTAGCGCCTATGCCTTTTAGTGTATGGATCAGTCTTTGAAAATTTTGATCTAATGGTGTCGCGTGTTGCGACCGAATTTGCTTTAGATTTAGTCTTTGCGCGGTCGCGAAGCGTTGTAATAATTGTAGATAAAGTGAGTGGTTGTTTGCCGTTGAGCGCAGTCCCATGCTGGTATCGATATGCTGGAACTGAGGATAGGAACCACTGGTCGCTGCGTTCGGTCTTTTGGCGATCTCACGCTGAGTGTGATTGAGCCACTTTTGTAGGCAAGCATGGAGTTCGTCCGGATCAAAGGGTTTGATTAAGTAATCTTGCATACCACTCGCCAGACAAGCCTCTTTGGTGGCAGGCTCCTCATGTGCCGTAAGTGCAATAATGGGAATTGCATGGTAGATACTTTGTTGGCGGATTGTTGATGTGGCTTGGTAACCGTCCATCACTGGCATTTCCAGATCCATTAAGATTACGTGAAAAAAATCGGGTGCGTGCTGCGCTAGTAACTGTAGGACTTCTTGCCCATTATTCGCTGCGGTGACAGAAAAACCCGCTTCGCTGAGTAAATCGATGACAAGTTCTTGATTGAATTCATTGTCTTCGGCAAGCAAGATGCGGTTTTTCTGATCGAGGTGCATGGGTAAATGGCGTAAGGTGAGGTTAGCGGTTTTATTTTTAAAAACAAGTTGGGAGGGGCGTGCCTTGTCGTCATTCTTGTAGATGCTCGATGCGATCAATTTTAGTGTATTTGCGCCTTTGTGTGTTCATTCCGTCGGTAGGCGACCGCTTCATGGAAGTTATGCTTGAGTTTAATGCTGAAGTGGTAGGCAAGCCAGCGATGTTTTTTGCATGAGACATTGCGGCAAATTGGCAAGGAATTGTTTAAAGTGTTTCTTTTAATGAACATATTCATGCTTTGATGCTTTGAGTAAATACATTAATGGTCCCAATCGGGATAAAATCGAGTGCGATTTTTGTCGGGTGATCAATTTCCATTATTTATTTGCCGATATGAGAAGCATCAGATTGCATTAAATTATGAGCGGATTTCTTATCAATATGCAGATGAGTTGGATAGAAAAGACTTTAGATGGCGTAGACGCCTTGCGCGATAGCATTGCGGATGGCAACGCTATTGCGGCACAACTCCAAAAGGACGGACTTGCTTCAAATGATGCTAATTTGATCGCGAGCGCTGAGCTTGTTTCTGCATTTTCTGATTATTTTGAAAATCGTCTTCCGCAGGCGATGAATGCGTTTGATAAGTTATCTCAATTTTTTTCCTCGATTCATGAAGCGCGCGGTGTATTTTTTGCTGAAACGGGACGCGCTATTGTTTTGCGCAAGTCGGGTGAGGTAGGTATAGCGCGTGAAGTTTGTGAAGCGACCTTGATCCCTGTGGCGCATGAGATGCCTTCAAGGCTGGCAATTTTGGCGTGGAATATCTATGCTATTTTGTGCCAAGAGTGCGGCGAGACAGAACTATCGATACAGTATTTTTATCGCGCTTTAGATGAGGCACGACGTATTAATGCACCGAGTAGAATCGCTCAAATTACCGCAAATTTAGGTGAGGTTTTGTACGTGACCGGTAATGCGGTTGCGGCCGAAGAGTTACTACAAACAGCGCGCGATGTTGCACCCACGTCGACGGAAAAGTGGTTGATGCCATTTAGTTCGACGATGTTGGCTTTGTGTAAAATAGCCTTGGGTAAATTCGATGACGCTTACCATGCCATCGCACCCTATATTGATACTGAGGGTGGTGGCGCTCATCATACCCACTCTTATCATGCGTTTTATTTGTCGGTCGCGGCTTACGCCTTGGCGATTCGTGGTGATTTAACTCAAGCCTTACAACTCAATCAGAAAGCTGCAAGCTATATCGATTTGATCGAAGATCCGCATCTGAAGCCTTACATTTGGTGGGTGAGTGGGTATCTGTTTAGGAAATCGGGGCAATATCCCTTAGCTATTGCAGAGCTTAGTAGAGCGATTGAAGGCATTGGTGATAGTGGCTATATTCACCTACCTTTACGTGCCATTAATGAACTCTCAGAAATCTATGCCGAACTAGGTCGCTGGGAAGAAGCTTATCTTGAGCAAAAGCGACATCAAGCCTTGTTTATTCGCGCGCAAGAACGAGCTAATAAAATTCAAATTGAAAATCTAAGAATACGCAATGAGTTCAAAGAAGCCGAACAAGATCGGCGTATGAATGAGCGCATGAGTATAGAGCGCAAGTCTTTAGATGATGAACTACAAAGAATGTTGACCGAGCGCGAGACGATCTTAGAAAACTCTATCGTGGGCATGATTTTTCTTAATAGCCAAGGACGGGTGCAATGGGTCAATACGCCGCTCTGCCAAATCTTTGGTGTTGAGCGTGAAAATGTACTCGGCGCATCCTTGGAGCCGTTTTATGAGTCGCGGGAGCGCTACTTGGAATGTGGTGCAGCCGTGAGCCAGGCGGTGCTGCGGGGCGAGGCATTTGAAACTGAACTCAAGATGCGGCGCAGCGATGGGAATGTGTTTTGGGTGCATTTTTCGGGACGTGCGGTCAATAAGAATGATCTCTCGTATGGTACGGTGTGGGTGGTGATGGACATCTCCACGCGCCGCCA
>CAYXJI010000186.1:3108-7360 GCA_964465175.1 uncultured Burkholderiaceae bacterium
TTAGAGGACGATCTTCATAAATCAGAATATAACTATCGGCTGCTGATTAACAATGTGACGGAAGGTATTATCGTCGTTCAAAACGCGCGCATTGCCTTCGCGAATCGCTTGATTCAGACTTTGAGTGGCTATTCCCACGAAGAATTGATAGGCATGCCCTTTACTGAGTCTATCTACCCCGATGATGTGCCGGTGGTCGTGGATCGCCACACCCGCCGTTTGCGTGGTGAAGTGGTGGAACAGTACTATCAAATTCGATTGCAACACCGCATTACGAAAACCTTGATTTGGGTCGAGATTTCGTCGGTATTGATTGAATGGGAAGCGCAGCCTGCGACGCTCTCTTTCGTATCCGATTTGACGCAGCGCAAACTACTAGAATCACAGTTGAAAGCGAGCATGGACGAGCAAATGCGTTTGCAGACTTTGCAAATGCAAAATGAGTTGAAAGTGTCTGAGTTAGCGCGGCGCCATGCCGAAGAAACCACTGAGGCAAAGTCGCTTTTTCTTGCGAATATGAGTCACGAGATTCGCACGCCGATGAACGCCATTATTGGCATGGCGCATCTCGCGCTCAAAACTGATTTAACCATCAAGCAAAAAGATTATGTCGAAAAAATCCACAGAGCCGGTATGTCTTTGATGGGAATCATTAATGATATCTTGGATTTTTCAAAAATTGAGGCAGGTAAGTTAGACATTGAAGAAGTTGAATTTGATCTCGATGATGTTTTTAATAGCGTTGCGGTAGTGACCAGTGAAAAGGCAGAGCAAAAAGGATTGGAGTACTTGTTTGATGTCGCAGAACAAGTACCGCGACACTTAAAAGGCGATCCTCTCAGGATAGGCCAAGTGTTGATTAACCTAGTCAATAACGCGATTAAGTTCACTGAAGTAGGTGAGGTGTGTCTACGTTGCGATTTGCTTGTGCGTGAGGCCGAAAGTGGGCGCGTGCGCGTACAGTTTGAAGTGCGCGATACCGGACTCGGCATGAGTGAAGCCCAGTCGGCTAAATTGTTTATGCCCTTTAGTCAGGGCGACGAATCCACCACCCGAAAATTTGGCGGTACTGGTTTAGGTTTGTCGATTTCTAAGGGCATGGTTGATTTAATGGGAGGCGAAATTTCTTTGCATAGTCGCCCTGGACATGGAACAACGGTCAGTTTTCAGTTGCCACTCATCGTCTTGCCGGTGGAGCGACAGGCAATCGATCGCGAGTTATTTGATCACTTGTCTGTGTTGATTGTCGATGATCACGCACTTGCCGCAAAATTATTAGGGGATAAATTATCTACTTATGGCATTCAATGCGTCATTGTGAATTCAGGACAAGATGCCTTGATGCTCCTGTTGGATCGTGATCAAACTTTGCAGCGGCAATTTGATGCGGTGTTTGTTGACTTGCATATGCCGTATATGGACGGCATTGAGTTGATTACACTGATTCGCCATGCGAATCTCCAGTTGCTGCCTAAAATCGCTTTGGTGGGGGCTAGTGCGGGTGAGAATTTAAATTGCAGTGAAGATCTATCGACTATCGACGCGTATCTGGATAAACCATTTAACGCGTCAAGTATTTTTGACTGCTTGGTAAATATGTTTACCTATCACGGCCCGGGCAGTGTTGTGCACGCGACACATGGCGTGTTTCGCTGCAAAGGCTTGCGGGTTTTATTGGTCGAAGATAATGTCGTCAATCAACAAATTGCACGTGAATTGTTAGAGTCGGCAGAGATTGAGGTGGATTTGGCTGCCAATGGTCGCATCGCGGTGGAGCGCTTGCTTGAGCTTGGCCCTGAATACTACGGGTTGGTTTTTATGGATGTGCAAATGCCTGAAATGGATGGACACGAAGCCACAAAATTAATTCGTGGCAATGATATTTTTGCCGATTTGCCGATTATTGCGATGACAGCGCATGCCTTGTTGATCGAGCGCGAGCGTTGTTTTGCTTCGGGCATGAATGCACACCTTGCCAAACCGATTAATCCTAGTGAGTTATATCAAACCGTTGCCGAGTGGGGTAAGGATTTTGTTGTCACGAATGCAGCGGCGCTCAATTCAACTAAGGCTGCAAATGATGCGCCGCCTATCGTGGGCGTCGATACGCAGCTCGGCTTGAGTAGAACGATGGGCGATAAGCAACTTTACTTTAAGTTGCTCAAACTCTTTGTGCAAGATCAGCGTAATGCAGTCAATATGATGCGACAGGCAGTCGACTTTAAGGATTTTAAGAGCGCAGAGCGTATCGCGCATACCTTGAAAGGCGTGGCTGGCTTGATTGGCGCTCAAATTCAAGAGATTGCGGCCGAACTGGAAATCGCATTTGAGTCGGCGTTTGAAATAGGTGGCGCACCGCCTGAATGCGCTAGTTTGTTAGACCAAACCGAAGTGCAGCTAGGGCAGTGTATTGTAGAGATTGAGCTTTGTTTGGAGAACGAATATACCTTAGCGTCTAGCGCGACTGAGGCACGCGCGGCTAAGGGCGCGCAGGCACAAAGGACGCCGCAATCGGATGCGTTGATGTTGGAGAAGTTGAAACATTGTTATAAGCTAGTGAGTAATTACGATGGTGAGGCATTAGATTTGCTAGCGGATGCGGTCGAAGAGCTCAATATCGTGTTTGGAGCGGATGTGCAAAAACAGATTATGCGAGCAGCAGCGCAGTATGATTTTGACGTGATTATTTCTATCATGAAAGGAAATGCGCAGTTGAGTGGGCTCGATCTTGAGTGAGCTGCCTAGGGTCTGAATCAAATAACGTGAAAGCCGCAGAAGAAATTGAAACCATTCAAAGGTGAATTATGAGTGCAGCATACCCTCAAGATGTAAAGCAAGTAGTCTTAATAGTCGATGATACGCCAGACAATATTACCTTGTTGTCGGCTTTGTTAAAGGATATTTACCGCATCAAAATCGCCACCAATGGTATCAAAGCTTTGCACATCGCGGCGACTACGCCTGCCCCAGATTTGATATTGCTCGATGTTATGATGCCTGAGATGGATGGCTATGAGACTTGTCGCCGCCTCAAGGAAAATCCCATGACGGCGGAAATACCCGTGATTTTTTTGACGGCGAAAAGTCAAGTGTCGGATGAAGAAATGGGATTGAAATTAGGGGCGGTTGACTACATAAGCAAACCGATTAGCCCGCCGATTGTGTTGGCACGCGTCGCAACGCAATTACATTTGGTACGCGCCCGCAATTTGCTGCAAGATCAGAATAAACACTTAGAATCTTTGGTTCAAGATCGAACCCTTAAGCTTGCAAAAATGCAGGATGCGATCATTATGGCGATGGCCTCGCTGGCGGAAACTAGGGATAACGAAACCGGGAATCATATTCGTCGTACCCAAAATTATGTCGCCGCGCTCGCGCGTCAGCTTAAACATTTACCCCGTTTTTCTTCAGAACTGACGGATGAAAATATTGAGTTGCTGTATAAATCCGCACCTTTGCATGATATTGGCAAAGTAGGTATTCCCGATAATATTTTATTGAAGCCGGGGAAGTTGAATTCTGAAGAGTTCGAGATTATGAAACTCCATACCAATTATGGTCGTGAGACCATCTTGTCGGTAGAGCGTTATCTTGGTGAAAGTAATGAATTTTTGCGATTCGCACGCGAAATCACTTATTCGCATCAAGAAAAATGGGATGGCTCTGGTTATCCAGATAATCTGGTTGGGGATGCAATTCCGATTTCTGCGCGTCTGATGGCGGTCGCCGATGTCTATGACGCCTTAATTTCGCGTCGTGTGTATAAGCCTGCATTTAGTCATGACGAGGCGCTGGATATTATGCGTAAAGGGCGCGGTACGCATTTTGATCCAGACATGCTCGATGTGTTTCTAAAAATCAGCGAAGAGTTCAGAGAAATTGCTTTGCGCTTTCGCGAGAGTGAAGGCGGAGATACAGAGATTTATTGAGTTCGATTACTCAAGAAGCATAGACGTATCTGCACAACTTACCGCGCGACCGAATTTTGAATCTGCGATGCTCGCAGTGCCCTAGCACAGTTCGGTTTCTCGATCCAAACTTCGGCCGCTCGCTATGCTCGTGCAGAGGTCTCCAAGAAGCATACAAAAAAAGCGCAAAGAAATCTAAGATTTTTTTGCGCTTTTTTTGTATTGAATCAGTCAACTTTAAAATTAATTACTTCATTTTTTCATGTTTTCTGATGCAATTTTGTACTTGAATCTTAATCGAATACTGGAGATTCAACGCCCAAAATTTTGTGTAACTTAGG
>CAYXJI010000187.1:0-1661 GCA_964465175.1 uncultured Burkholderiaceae bacterium
GTCTTATTTGGATAAATCGAATAAATCGTTTTTTACCTGCGAAGTTAGCTGCCTATTTAAACGGTCTTGCCTATATAGCAGCGGGCTTTACATTCACCCAAAGAAAAAGCGCCCTACAAGTGGGCGCTTTTTCTTTGGGTGCCGCCAATGTTTTTATTTGGCCATCTCTACAGCATCGGCTGACTTCAACAATGATTGCACGGCACGTTCAAATAGCGGCTCGGTTTCTAGGAACTTCACTCGTCCATGCGCAATCATGCGACGGAACATTCTGACACTCACCATCGATGGCTGCTCTTGCCCATCGAGTGTGAGTATCAAATTTGTCAAAGCAGGGTCTATCCAATTTAATTTGCCTTGCCCAGGTTCGCCGCCAAGATTGATTTCGACTGCAACACCCGTCTTTAATTGCGCCATCACCAAATCGATACTATTATCAGCAGCCTTCTGCTCTTCTTCTGGACTTTCCTTGGGTAATTCATGCACATAAACTTGGTCCAACAATTGAACTTGGATATCCAGTTCTTTAATTGCATCAGCCAAAAACTTCTTCACATCCGAGCTTTCTCCTCGTTTGAGAGCCGCGAAGTCCTCTAAGTCTGGGTCAACAAAGAAGTTATTAAAATGCTGGTGTATCGCAGATAATGAGGCCTGCTTCTGCAGGGTCGCCGAATGGTGCAACCGCATTGATTTGGTGTGCGCATCCACCAGCCAATTCATAATCGATTCCTGCGGCGCTGCGTCTAACTTGATGCTCGCCATCCCCTCCTTCAGGGTCGACAAGATAATAGGGAGCAACGCCAACAACTGCGCGCGCTCTTCCTCATTTGATTTGGGAATAATACTCCATAGTAAGTCTGGAACCATCAGACGCAAACGATAGGCGCGTTTCACGTCTTCACGATCGGCTAACTCTAATGCATAAACCCAAATCGTCTCAAAGAAAGTCTGCAGGTAAGGATCAATCGTCAAGCCAAGCAAAGCTTCGTGCAACTGCGCTGAAGTGTGCGCGAAACGTAGGGTTCTATTCCTCGCGCTTTCCGCGCCTTCGATAGCGTCTTCCGTTTTTTTATCGCTAGCACGCAATTCTTTGGCAATAAATGCATCGAATTCATCCAGCATTCTAGAGAAAATTTGTGGATTCTCGCTCTCATCTTTGAGTAGCGTTTCTACAATGCGGCAAATTTCCTTAGTAATTTCTATGCCACTAGGATCAATTTGCTTTAAGCCTAAAGAGATAGAGCCTATGCGATTGACAAGTAGCCTAGCCGGATGTCCTTTTTGGGTTAGTAGGGTACTATCTTTAAGCGCTAACTTTAAGACTAAGAACTGCAGGCGACCTAGTTGCGCTCGGATTTCCGCAGGTACTTGGGTATCTCTCAGAATAAATTCAAATAACATCGCGACGATATCGATCGTCATTTTTTCATCGATGTTGCTGGCTTGATCGTTTAAGGCACCTCGTTGCTCTAGAATCAGATTGCGTAAACCGCCACTGCCGTCGAACATTTCTTGTCCAGACGGCGTGTGCGTTCTCTGAAATCCCTGAATCGCCCTACCTAAACCACCAAAAGACTGAGCCGCACCATGCTGCGCCTGCCCCTCTTGACCTGAAGACGTCGCATTTTGGTAGGGCACATCTCCCGACTCTTGAGCCGTTT
>CAYXJI010000187.1:1671-7341 GCA_964465175.1 uncultured Burkholderiaceae bacterium
TGCTGACAGCATCCCGTTTGCGGCCGTGCCTGTAGAAACAGTTTGCTGCGCAGCAGCTTGCGAGGCAACACGCAACCCAGGGGCGTCATTGGCGCCTGTCACTTGTGGTCCAAAAAATTTGCGAATCGCATCACCGACCGCTTCGCCACCACGCACCCAGGAAAAAGCACTTTGGGGCTCCACGTTATTCGCGGGCCCATCCATAGCTGCAGGTTGCTCATAGGCGTCATACTGCTCTTGTCCCTCTGGTGTTGCTTGGCTAGTTGTTGCTCGTCCGCCTTTTGCGCCAACTAAGTTAGCGGCGCGTTCCAAGGCTGAACTAAAAAATTGTTCCACTTGACTCGCCCGTGGCTTTTGTGCTCTCCCCGCAGAAGGTGATTGCGCCCCGCTATGTGCAACGCCACGGGATCCACTGTAGGTGGCATCCATGTCTACGCCTTCGCCAGCCTCTTCTGCTTCCGTATCCGGTGGCGTGGTGGCGTGTTCGCCATGCTGCGCGGTAGGAATGGGTGACTTGCGTATTTTCAATTGCAACTGGGCTGCGATACCATGCTGCGCCAAGTAATTATTCAGGGTGGTATAGATGGCAGGAACAAAGGAAACAAAATTATCGCAAAAACGTTCAATCAAGATATCCGTCAGATTTGGATTGACGTCTAAGTTCTCGATAGTAGAAGAAATACAGCGCGAGAAAAGATACGGCCGAAATGGGTTTTCCCGTTCATTCGTCACTTCTTGATCAAACAAAATAGCGATGCGAATATTTAAATCTCGCAACGGCTCTTCCGCTTCGCGACGAAATCGATTGGTGACCTCCTCCATCCGCAAACCGCCCTCAAAAGCGGTAGGATCGATCAAGGTCAAAGATTCAGTATTGAAATTACTACTGGGCCGATAAGTGCTATAGGTCGTTTTAAAACTGCGCGCTAACAAATGCTCCATGCTGTTGGTCAATTGCTGAACAACAGCATTCCCTTGCTCCACCAAAATCGTGCGCGCATCCAACAGACGACCTTGCTCTAGCGAGGAGTAAGTATCATCGGCTTTCACAAAGAAATCTTCTATGCAACGCGGCACCGTACGCTGCATACTTTCAGTAAAGCTGCGCATAAATTCGGCGCGTGCGCTGGTTAACAAGGCACTATGATCCATACTTCCTCTATTTAAGCGTACCGTCCATATCTATCAAACCTCACCACGAATTCGTTAGGCGGCTTTCTTTTTTCGCACAGTGACTTTTTTAACGACTACATCAGCTGCAGGCTCGCCTTTTGCCTTCGCTACAGTTTTAGCGGCGGGCTTGGCTTTACGTTCTTCAAATTCAAAGCTGGTTTTGCCGTCCTTACCCCTGACCAAAAATGCTTTGAAGGGCCGACGCGTTCTTTGCGAGATAAAACCAGGCAGCAAATCAGTCTTACCTTCGACTAGTAATTTACGCATTTGTTCTGGCAATATTTCTTGCTGCAAAATAATACGGCCGCTTCTAAAATCGCAAGCCTTGGGTTTAGCAACTGATTTTTCACACACGTAAGCGAGTCCAAGCTCATACACATTACTAGCGCATTTTGGACATTGACCGATCACTTCCGCTTGCGAGAAATCATGGTCTTCGCCGTCTTCACCTTCGCCTTGGTTCTGCCCGAAGTCAAACTCTAATTTGAGATTCTTGATATCCTCATCTCGCACGATCTTGAGAATCGCAGCAAAAGGTCGCCCCATCTTCGAGCGAAATCCTTGTAATGGTCCAATCTCACGTTTACTTAAGAGTTCTTCGACTTCAGCAACCTCAAACTGACGACTGCCCGGTGTCTTGCTCATGGAAAACTCACATTTAGTGCAAGCGAAGCGACGATAGTTCTCCTTCACCACGCCACCACAATTCGGACACGGTGTATGCAAGGTCGCATAGTCACCCGGTATCGTATCGTTATCAAACTCCTTGGCGCGTTTGACGATGATTTGCGTCATCTGTGCAATCTCACGCATGAATTCTTCACGCGTGATTTTACCGCGCTCCATCTGTGCGAGTTTATTTTCCCAACCGCCTGTCAGTTCTGGCGAAGTCAATTCATCGACGCCTAAACCGCGCAACAAGGTCATCAATTGAAAAGCTTTCGCGGTAGGCATGAGCTCTCGCCCTTCGCGTAATATGTATTTTTCGTACAGTAAGCCTTCAATAATCGAAGCGCGCGTTGCTGGTGTTCCCAACCCTTTACCTGACATTGCCTCGCGCAACTCCTCATCGTCAATCAGCTTACCAGCGCCTTCCATCGCGGACAGTAAAGTCGCCTCAGAATATCGCGCAGGTGGCTTGGTCACCAAACCGTTCGCCAGTACTTTTTCGGTTTTGACTTTTTCGCCCTGGGCGACAGCAACTAAATTTCCTTTGTTTTCAGGGTCGCTATCGTCTTGCGCTTCCTTGCCGTAGATCGCTAACCAACCAGGGTTAGTCATAACCTTGCCTTCGGTCTTAAATTGATGGCCGGAAACCTCGGTAATACGGGTCGTCACTTGATACTCGGCGGCAGGGAAAAACACCGCCATAAAGCGACGTGTTACCAAGTCATACAATTTTTGTTCAGGTTCAGACAAATTCTTGGGAATATGGCCAGTAGGAATAATTGCAAAGTGATCACTGATTTTTGTATTGTCAAAAATGCGTTTATTGGGCTTCACCCAATTATTATTCAAAATTTTTGCAGCAAATTGTTGGAAATTGTTGATTTCACTGATTTTGCTTAGCGCCTCTTTCACTGAAGGCATGTAATCCTCAGGCAAATGGCGAGAATCGGTACGCGGATAAGTTAAGACCTTGTGCTTTTCATACAGAGCTTGCGCTAAGCCCAAGGTGTTTTTCGCGGAAAAGCCAAATTTCGAGTTAGCTTCACGCTGCAAACTGGTTAAATCGAATAAAGCCGGAGCCATTTGCGTAGCTGGTTTGGATTCTTCTTTAACACTGCCTTGTTTGCTGCGGCATGCGGCCACGATAGACTCGGCGGCAGCCTTACTCCACAAGCGCTCTGGCTTTTTCTCAGGATCGGTCTCATCTTTTTTAAATTGATGATCTAACCAACGTCCTTCGTATATTCCGGCGGCGCAAACGAATTCGGCACGCACTTCCCAAAAATCTCGGGAGACAAAATTCTTAATCTTTTCTTCGCGCTCAACAACGATAGATAATGTTGGCGTTTGCACCCGGCCAACAGTCGTCAGGTAGAAGCCGCCTTCTTTGGAATTAAACGCCGTCATGGCACGCGTGCCGTTAATCCCAATGAGCCAATCCGCTTCCGAACGACAGCGCGCGGCATCGGCGAGCGGCAACATTTCTTCATCACTACGCAATTTTTTAAAGCCACTACGAATCGCATCGGCCGTCATTGACTGCAACCACAGGCGTTTTATCGGCTGTTTTGCTTTGGCATGCTGGGCAATGAGACGGAAAATTAACTCCCCTTCGCGGCCCGCGTCACATGCGTTAATTAAAGCGGAGACATCTTTGCGCTTGATAAGTTTGTTCAGTACTTTTAAGCGCGATTCGGTCTTGGCGATAGGATTTAAGGCAAAGTGCGGGGGAATCATGGGTAAATGCGCAAACGTCCATTTGCCACGTTTCACGTCATATTCTTCTGGTACGGCGATTTCCAACAAATGACCGACAGCAGACGATAAGACATAGTCGTCAGATTCAAAGTAATCATCGTGCTTGGTAAAACCACCCAGGGTCTTTGCGATGTCATTCGCTACCGATGGTTTCTCGGCGATGATGAGGGTTTTTGTCATAGTTGAGCTTCGAATTGTAGAATTTTGTTATGAAGTTTGATTGCTAGGCTTGGTCGAGACTAGCCATAAATTTTGCTAGCATTCGCTGATTGCGCCCTTACCAACAAGCATTTATCGCTATTTAAGCCAGTTAGGCGGTATTTTCAACACACTAATTAATGCAAATGCACTACTTATCAAGTATTCATCTACCAATTTATTGAGCGATGACGCTTTCAATTGGGCGTTAGGCTTGCATTAAGAGGAACAAAAAGCAATATGCACTATATCAGCGGGGACTAATAAACGGAATGAATGATGGACTGCAATAGAAGCATAGGTTTTGCCACAAATAAACGAAAAATACTGTTAAAAATGCAGATTAACAAACCTAAATAGGGCAAACCCATCCATCACGGCGCATAAGCCCTAGCAGCACCGATTAATGAAGGACGCGCAATCTTTGCACCAAACCGCCGGCCAACACTTCTACCCTGCCCTGCAATTCCAAATCGAGTAACTGTGCTGACAAATCATGGATACGAATACCGCTGCGCGCCGCCAGAGCGTCGATATGCACAGGATCATACCCGATTATTGTCAACAGCTCATGCTCAGGCTCAGATACGACTTCCACTACGCGAGGCGGAACCTTGAATGCAAATTGCGAGTTGCGCAAATTTGGCAGTTCATCCAAAACATCCTGCGCAGTTTCCACCAATTTGGCGCCTTGCTTAATGAGTTGATGACAACCTTTGGCCAAAGGCGAATGTATCGATCCCGGGATCGCGAAGACATCACGCCCTTGCTCCGCTGCCATCCGCGCGGTAATCAAAGACCCTGATTGTGCCGCTGCTTCAATCACCAACACCGCCTGTGCCAAACCAGAAATAATACGATTGCGTCTAGGAAAATTGCTCGCAATCGCCGGGGTTGCTAAAGCATATTCGCTGACGATACAGCCTTGTTCCGCGATTTGATGTGCGAGTTTGCGATTCCGCGCGGGATAAACAATATCGGCGCCCGTGCCTATCACTGCGATCGTCGAAGCAGCGCCACGCAATGCGCCCTGATGCGCGGCGGCGTCGATACCGGCAGCGAGTCCAGAGCTCACGGTCAAGCCAGCTTGACTTAAATGCTCTGAAAAGTTCTCGGCATTCTGCACGCCTTGCGCAGTAGCGTTGCGGCTACCGACCACGGCAATACTCGGCGCCAAGAGCAAATCTAGACGCCCTTTCACATAGAGCATCAAAGGCGGATCGGGAATATTTAATAAAGCGCTAGGGTAACGGGCATCCGCTAAATTCAACAAAAAATTACCCGGCTGCTGCAACCAAAGCTGGGTCGCCTCAATTTGCTTAACGATCGCAGCGTCCTCGTGTTGCAAAGTCGAACTGACTATCGCTTGCGCGATACGAGTCGGGACATGCAACTGCAAAGCGGAAAGCTCAGCGCACAATATGTGTTTTGGTAAACCAAAGGCGGCAAGTAATTTGCGCGCCGTTTCGTTCCCGACGCCAGGAACCAGCGATAAACGCAGCCAATCTATCCAATCAAGTTCGTCATCAGGTGCCATCATTGGAAAGATTAGCCGCTTCGTGGTTTATTTTTCGGGTGTGCGAACGAGATCACCCACATTCACTACGTCCGTCACTTGCATGACTAAACCATACGAGATGTTTTTGAATACGCGGAAAACAAATAACTGCCCATACATTTCGTCAGGCAAACGAATCGGTTTTTTATCATTTGTTTTATCGGCAATCACCTTTCCAAAACGTCCCAATTCCAGCACCGTGCCGACGTCAATCCCTGTACCTGAACCACGATTAATACTCACAATTTGATTTTGCCCTGCGACGCTGACGCCACCATAGACGCCCACCACACGCGCTTTCACTTCTTGCTCAG
>CAYXJI010000188.1:0-4787 GCA_964465175.1 uncultured Burkholderiaceae bacterium
GTCGAAGCGGATCATGTGACTTTACGCATTAAGCCTGCCGACCTGCCGTTGATCGCCCAGAATCGTGAGCGCGCTGTGTCTTATGTAAAGATTGCGGGCGACGCTGATTTTGCTAATACCTTATCGCAATTGAGCCAAGATTTGCGCTGGGAAGCGGAAGAAGATTTGAGTAAGCTGTTTGGCGATGTGGCGGCAGTACGCATGGTCGCGACCGGCAAGAGTTTGCTTGAAAATGCGAAACGCGCCCATCAAAATCTGCAAGAAAACCTCGCCGAATATTTTTTAGAAGAAAACCCTATGCTAGTCCGCCCGCAAGCTGTGCGTGGCTTGGGGGAGCAAGTGAACAAAACCCGTGATGATGTAGAGCGTCTGATGAAACGCATAGAGAGATTAGAAAAAATGAAGGATGCGCTGCAATGATTTTAAATTCTTTACGCTTGTTTAAAATCGTGCGCATCGTGCTGAAATACGGTATCGACGAAATCGCCATGTCGGGTTTGCGTATCCCACGTACGGCAAAATTCATTAAGTCAGTCTTGTTTTGGCGCGACTTATCTGCGCCGCGCGGTGAGCGTTTGCGTAAATCGCTAGAAGACCTCGGCCCTATCTTTGTGAAATTTGGCCAAGTTTTATCGACGCGCCGCGATTTGATGCCCCCTGATATCGCCAATGAACTGGCGCTATTGCAAGACCGTGTTCCTTCGTTTGATCCTGATTTGGCGGTGGCGCAAATTACCAAATCCTTGGGGGCGCATCCGGATCAATTGTTTGCCAGCTTTGAGCGCGTGCCAGTCGCTTCGGCTTCGATTGCGCAAGTGCATTTTGCGACACTGAAAGACGGCAGAGAAGCAGCTGTGAAAGTGCTGCGTCCTGGCATGAAAGAAACCATCGATCGCGATGTGGCCTTGATGAAAATCGCCGCCGGCTGGTTAGAGTTTTTGTGGGCGGATGGCAAACGCTTAAAAGCCAAAGAAGTGGTCGGCGAGTTCGATAAATATTTGCATGACGAATTAGATTTGATGCGCGAAGCGGCCAATGGGAGTCAATTGCGCCGCAACTTTGCCGACTCGGACTTATTGATCGTTCCTGAAATGTATTGGGATTTATGTTCTTCATCCGTGATTGTCATGGAGCGCATGAAGGGCATTCCGATTTCCCAAATCGATAAGCTGCAGGAAGCGGGTGTTGATCTGGCCAAGTTATCGCGCGATGGTGTGACGATATTCTTTACGCAGATTTTCCGCGATGGATTTTTTCATGCAGATATGCATCCGGGCAATATTCTGGTTTCGATAGAGCCGGCTACTTTAGGGCGCTATATCGCGCTCGATTTTGGCATCGTCGGTACGCTTAATGATTATGACAAAGATTACCTATCGCAAAACTTCTTAGCCTTCTTTCAGCGTGACTATAAACGCGTGGCAGAGGCACACATAGAATCAGGCTGGGCTCCTAAAGAAACTCGCGTGGATGAGCTGGAGGCAGCGGTGCGCGCCTGTTGCGAACCTATCTTTGATCGTCCACTGAAAGATATCTCTTTCGGGCAGGTCTTATTGCGGCTGTTTCAAACCTCGCGCCGCTTCAATGTCGAGGTGCAACCACAACTCGTTTTGCTGCAAAAAACACTGCTTAATATCGAAGGTTTAGGACGTCAGTTAGATCCAGATTTGGATCTGTGGAAGACCGCTAAACCTTACCTAGAACGTTGGATGAGTGAGCAAGTCGGTTGGCGCGGATTGTTAGATAAACTCAAAGCCGAAGCGCCGCGCTATAGCCATATTTTCCCGCAATTGCCTCGTCTCGCGCATCAAGCCTTGAGCCGAGCCGCAGAGAGTGGAAATAACGACGCTTTATTGGCAAGTCTGATTGCAGAACAGCGCGCGACCAATAGCTTGTTACGTGTGATTGTTTATGTGGCTGTTGGCGTTTTGGCGGGCGTCGTTTTGGCGTTTACTTACATCAATTTCTTTATGATTCCTGTTGCATGACACCGCAATTTTCTAGCCGTGATCCGAATCATCCTGAATTTTGGGATGAGCGCTTTCAGCAAGGTTTTACGCCTTGGAATCGTGGCGCGGTGCCGCAGGCATTGCAGGATTTTGTCACGTATTCCGAGGCACCAGTACAGGCAACTCACAACTGTTTAATTCCTGGATGTGGTCATGCGCACGAATTAGGATTTTTATCCGAAGCTGGTTGGCAAGTCACAGCAATTGATTTCTCCAATACAGCAGTAGCCACCGCGAAATCACAAGTCGGGAAATGGGCGGAGCGTGTACAACAAGCTGATTTTTTTAAGTTCGTCCCTGAGCAAGCGCTGACATTGATTTATGAACGCGCCTTCTTTTGTGCATTACCACCAGTGATGCGCAGAGCTGTTGTGGAGCGATGGGCAGCGTTGTTGCCAGTCGGTGCTAAATTGCTGGGTTTTTTTCTGCTGGACGCTGCTGAGGGCGCTAGTAAAAAAGGCCCGCCATTTCGTACACATCCTCAGGAATTTCAGACATTAATGCAACCGTATTTTGCTTGTCTGGAAGATGCTGAGGTGAGTGATTCACTTGCGGTATTCGAAGGTAAGGAGCGTTGGCAGGTTTGGCAACGATTATAGGAAAAAATCGGCAAAATTTCACGCATTGACTGCTCAGAAACATAAGCCCGATCAGCAAATCAGAAAACAAAAAAGCGGATAAACTTTATCCGCTTTTTTGTCTATTTGCTTAAGCAGTGACTACCAGACCCGAATACGTTTCTCTGGCACCACATACATTTTATCGCCAGCCTTAACATCGAAGGCTTGGTAAAACTCGGGCATATTCGTCAACGGACCATTTGCACGGAATATGCCTGGTGCATGTGAGTCAGTGGCTAACAAACGTATTGTTTCAGCATCACGTGCTTTGCCGCGCCATACTTGTGCCCAGCCCATGAATACGCGTTGATTACCGCTAAAACCATCGATTGCTGGTGCTTTCTTACCATTGAGTGACAATTGATAAGCTTTATAGGCGATCGATAAACCTGCATTGTCACCGATGTTTTCACCTAAGGTCAGTTTGCCGTTCACTTTGTAGCCTTCGATAGGGCTGTAGCTGCCGTACTGTGCGACCAAGGCATCGGTTACTTTGCCAAAGTTTGCTTTGTCTTCGGCGGTCCACCAGTCACGTAAATTACCGTCGCCATCGGATTGACTACCCGAGTCATCGAAGCCGTGACCAATTTCATGCCCAATCACAGCACCGATGCCACCGTAATTGACCGCATCATCCGCTTCTGGATTGAAGAACGGCGGCATCAAAATCGCTGCAGGGAAGACGATTTCATTTTGACGTGAGTTGTAATAAGCATTGACCGTCTGCGGGCTCATACCCCATTCGCTACGATCAACTGGTTTGCCAAGTTTGTCGATTTGACGTTGATAGGCGAAAGCGCGGCCAGCCTTGATGTTCGATATCAGGTCGCCTTTGATGATAGTCAGTTTGCTGTAATCACGCCATTTGTCTGGGTAGCCGATTTTTGGTGTGAATTTCGATAATTTGGTGAGTGCTTCCTTCTTAGTCGCTTCACCCATCCACGGTAAAGTTTCTATGCTTTGTTTGTAAGCAAGCATCAGGTTGCTAACCAAAACCTGCATACGCGCTTTGTTCTCGGCCGGGAAGTGCTTCTCCACATACAATTGACCTAAAGCCTCAGACAAGCTTTCTTCTACACGGCCCACACCGCGTTTCCAGCGTGGTTGATTTTCTGGAATGCCGCGCAGTGTCACGTTTGAAAATGAGAAATCCTGATCAACGAAACGCTTACTCAGATACGGTGCATAGGCATTCAATACGCGCCAATTGAAATAAGCTTGCCAAGTTTCTAGTGGGGTATCTTGAATGACTTTATTTAAACCAGTTAAATAACTTGGTTGACGGACGATGACCGTGTCAGTCTTGCCGCCAGTACCCATTTCTACGAAGTATTTATTCCAGTCAAATCCTGACAAAAAGTCGCTCAGTTTAGCAATTTCAACTTTGTTATAAGTCTTAACGGGATTACGGTTTTCTACATTGCTCCATTGGATTTTTGCAATTTCAGTTTCGAGCGCCATAATGGAAGCCGCAGCTTGCTGTGCATTGTTGACGTCAGCCATGGACAGCATTTTTTCTACATGCTTTAAATAGGCTTCGCGAACTGCTTTGAACTTCGCGTCATCGAGTTTTAAGTAGTAGTCGCGATCAGGCAAGCTTAACCCGCCTTGACCAACTGAGACGGTATATTTTGAAGAGTCTTTTGCATCCTGCGTCACACCAGAACCTATCGGCGTACCGACACTAATACGCGCTAGATAAGCGAGCATGGCAGGTAATTCAGCTTTGTCTTTGAGCTGTTGAATGCGTGCAAAATCCGCTTGTAGTGGCTTGATGTCCAATGTTTCTAAACGAGCTTCGTCCATGAAGCTATTGTAGAGGTCGGCAATTTTTTGTTGGTTACTACCGGGCTTTAATTCCGTCTGGATTGCTAAACTTTGAATAATGGCAGCTGATTGCTTTGCCGACATTTCGGCTAATTGATCGAACGCGCCATAGCGACCACGATCCGCTGGAATTGCCACAGTGTCTAACCATTTGCCCGACATAAAGCGAAAGAAATCATCCTGTGGACGAACGCTTTTATCTAGCCATTGCAGGTCTATGCCAGACTGAAGTTGCTTGGCAGGTGTCGGCGCCTTGACGGTGTGATGGGGTTTTTTCTTGGTATCTGTTGGTGCAGTTTGTGCGATCACATGTGCACTGATAGTAGAGACG
>CAYXJI010000188.1:4797-7338 GCA_964465175.1 uncultured Burkholderiaceae bacterium
AAATAATAGAATATAAGACACGTTGACGCATACGATTCCTTTTATATTGTTAGTTAGCTTGCGGACGAATAGCGCGCTGGCCATTGACCTGACTAAGACAGGAAGTACTAGGCTTAGTTCCGCCAATGAGGCGAGTTTGCGCTCAGAAATTGAAGCGCAGTAAAGTCGCACCGTTATTTTAATTGGAGTGATAAATAGGCGCTTAGAAAACTAAAAAGCCCCGGATAAATCCGAGGCTTTTTGATCATGCTAATGACGACTTTAAAGTTTTAAAAATTAGAACTTCAAGTTACCAACAACGTAGAACTGACGACCCAATGGATCTGTGTAGCGACCATCGAAGCCTAAGTGATTACCGCCACCGGCATTACGTTGAGAGAATGGTGGATCTTGGTTGAACAAGTTTTTGATCCCGCCCGTAATTGACAAATTTTTGCTGAAATTTACTTTGGATTGCCAGTCGATAGTGTAATAAGCTTTGACTTGACGAGTTAAATTAACGTTGTCTCCAGCTGTGCCATCTGGATTTCTCGCTGCTACCGTATCATCGCCATCGGCGAAGTCATCAGACGCCGTGATTTTCTGATCTCGATAACTAGAGTGGTATCCTAAAGTCAAAGAATGTGTGTAACGGTCAGATGGTTTCCAAGTCGTTTACAATTTAGATATTACGCGGAAAGTAACATTGTTATATGAATCGAACGTGCCAACTGTTTTCTCCACTGGTACTCCAGGTGATCCTGAGGTCAAATCAGCCTTAAGCATGTAAGTACCAGTCCAATTTACTGAGACTTTCCCATATGAACTGTTGAACTTGTAGGTGTGATCCCAGTCGATACCTTGATAATCCGCTTTCGCCATGTTGAAAGGCTTTTGGAGAACAGCAAAAACCTCCGCTTTTTGGATTGGTTGGAAGAAACGATAGTAGGTATTGCTGTGCGTCGCTGGATCAGAGAACAAAGTCTTCTGTGACAAAGTTTTGATTTGATCTTTGATGCTGATATTCCACAAGTCGAAGCCGAGTGACAAATCACCATTTTCTTTGCTGTTAAATGCTTCTACTCGGAAGCCTAAAGTACCTTGTGTTGATTTCTCTGGCTTCAAATTAGGATTGCCTTGTTGCAGCAAATCATATTCTTGCGTGCCACGATCCAAATCTTTCAATGGATGATTTGCAGGCAATTTCGGGAAAGCGAACGCATTGGATGAGCCAAAGTAGGAGAATGGTTGAGTAATACTCAACATGGTTGGTACTTTAAAGCCGGTACCATAGGAGCCACGTATTAATAAAGTGTCTGTTGGGCGGAAAGCGGCAGCTAATTTGTATGTCGCGGCACTTTGTTTGTTACCTTGTGCACCAGAACCAGCTGGTACCAAATCATTGAATGAATCAATGTTGAACAATTTTTTATTTTGCACTGCTGCGAAGCTATCATAACGTGCAGCAGCAGTTAAATCGAATTGTTTAGTGAATGGCATAAACAATTCTGCGAAGGTACCCCAGCTGTTGCGCGATGCGTCAACAGGCACGGCACCAGAACCACCACCAATGTTAGTGTCTCGATTTGGGAATGCATGTGTAGAGCCTTGTGCCATTAAGCTTGGATCATCCTTGTACACTTGTTTCATAGCGTCCAGACCCAGACCTAAACTAGCACCGCCACCTGCAAGTTTAAATACTTCGGAAGAACCACGAAGGCTCAAAACATTGATTTGTGAAGTTTGCACGTCCAAAACATCATGCAAAACTGCTGGTGCCAGAGCCGCTTTTGTTGCTGCAGAAGGTGCTAAAAATGGATTGTATGCACCGCTCGTTATCAATGCGTTTAGTTTGTCTGCGCTTGTGTAGCCAGCCACTGGTGTGTCAGTCGCTTTGTTTTCAGAGAAAACATAGGAAGCGGAGTAATCCCAATTGCCAGCAGTACCTTCAAAACCTGTCGCGAGGTGTTTGGACTCAGTTTTCCACGAGTCAGTACGACCACCTGCATCCAATAAGCGCAAGTTCATCGTCATTGCAGTGATTTTCGTTGGGTCGTAACCCAATTTTGTATAAGCAGGAGCGATGGACTCTTTGAATAATTTACCGTTGACATCAACAGTCAGAGGTTGAGCCGGTGGCGCGTAGCGAGCGATGTTGGTGAACTTTGTGGCCATACCCTCAGCAAAGAACTTCAAATTGTCATTGATGTTCAAGTTGAAAGACGCCAAGAAGTTGTCGCGTTTTAATTCTGGCATCAATTGTACGACGGCACCGTAGTTGTAGTTACATCGGTTGCCGCCCGCATAGGTATTCTCGACTGGGCAGTTGCCGCTCAATACTTTATATGGATTAACGCCGCTCTTTGTGGTTTTTGCTGTTCCATCGGCCCAGTTATCCGCGAATACGTTGGCAGGAACTGAATTGCGACTTAGCATCGTCATGATGTAGGGTTTGCCACCTTCATTGAAGGGGGTAACACCACCCAAGCGAGAAAAACTACGATCAGAAGCACTCAGCTCGGCTTGTTCGTCATGGCTATAGGCTAACAATATGTTGTAGCC
>CAYXJI010000189.1:0-7328 GCA_964465175.1 uncultured Burkholderiaceae bacterium
GCGCAATTTTCTTTAGAGATCGTAGGCGTACTGCCGCCCGTTAAAAAAGCAGGCTCACGGCAGTTGGCGCAGATGTACATCCCTTTTGGCCTTGCCCAAGAATTAGAAAATAACACCAGAACATTGAGCTTCGCGTTTAGCCTGAAAGATTCAAATCAACATCAATCTGTCATCAGACAGGTAAGACAAATCTTGCGTACTTCCTTAGCACGAGCGCCGAATGAACAAGATGGTTTTGCGATACAAGATGCGGGGCAGTTACGTGCTGCAAATGATGAAATCATCCAAATGATCTCTATCGTGTTGATCTTGTTAGTGTCGATTTCCATGTTAGTTGGTGCTATCGGCATTATGAATGTGATGCTGGTGGCGGTAACGCAGCGTACTCGCGAGATCGGTGTCTTACGTGCGCTAGGTGCGACTAAATGGCATATACGGCTACAGTTCTTGATCGAGGCTAGCAGTATTTCTGGCCTGGGCGCTATGGTCGGTCTGGTGTTGGGTGTCTCGCTCGCGAATATTTTTGTCAAACTCACTTTTGAAGATGTTAACCGTATCGTGCTGCCGCTTTGGCCCATGTTGTCGGCGGTCGCTGTCGCACTCTTGGTGGGTGTGCTGGCGGGTGCGTGGCCAGCCATGCGTGCCGCACAACTTGATCCGATTGAGGCGCTTGCGGCGGAATAAACGATGATAATTCAGGCGAATAGGGCGCGAAAATGGCGTGTTTCTTTCTCGAAATTAAGGTGAATATTTAATGTTCGCTTTCTTTGATTTATTGCAGCAAGCGCTAACGCAGATTCGCGCCTATGCTCTGCGTAGTGCTTTAACGGCATTGGGCATCGTAATTGCCGTGACGGGCTTGGTGACGATCGCGGCAGTGGTGCAAGGTTTGGATAAAGGTGTCAATCGGGTCTTATCGCAATTGGGGTCGGATTTGGTGCTGATTGACGGTAATTATATGAAGGACCGTGCCATGCAGCGTCCTATGTCAAAGCAGGAATGGCATAAGCTAAGCGCACAGTTGGCAAATGTCAGCCCTGTAGTCGCTACCAGCAGGCTGGATGTCTCCGACTTGGTTTATCGTGGCAAAAAAACGACCGTTGAGGTGTTGGCCGCCTCTTATTTTCATCCGCAGCTGTATCAGCAATTTCCCACGCAAGGTCGATTCTTGATGGAGAGTGATGAGACTTCCAGGCTCAGAGTCTGTGTGATCAGTGAACACCTGATTGCAGAATTAGGTCTGCCGCAGATGGCCTTGGGTAGCGTGATTACCTTGGGGGCTTTTTCACTCAAAGTGATCGGTGTGGTACCGGGAAATGGCAACCATGGACAAGGCCTGCGACAAATTGGCGATGTGTATGTGCCATTCTCAGTCGCCGAAGAATTAATGGGTCAAGAACGTCGTTACGCCTTTGGATTTAGAGTGTCCGATCAATCCCAAATGGCCTCCGTGCTCTCCGACGTCAAGCGCATCTTGCATCAATCTTTAAAAACACCCGATGGTGAGGCTGAAGATTTTTTGATTGAGAGTAGTGATCAAATTCGAGATTCGGCATTGCTATTGGAAAAAGCGATTTCAAAAGTCTTCTTTGCGATTGTTGCGATTTCTTTGGTGGTGGGCGGTGTGGGTGTGATGAATGTGATGTTGGTGTCAGTCACCGAGCGCACGCGTGAAATCGGTATCTTGATGGCTTTAGGTGCGAGCAAACAAACCATACGTTGGCAATTTTTGTTGGAAGCGATTCTGTTATCGGTGATGGGTGCCATCGTTGGTGTGTTGCTGGGTAGCGCTTTGGCGCATATTGTGGTGCGCTATATCCCGAAAGCCAGTACGCCTTCAGTGCCAGTGTGGGCGATTGTGTCAGCCGTTGGGGTATCGGTCTTGGTCGCATTAATTTCAGGGGCACTGCCCGCAGCTCGCGCTGCCGAGCTTGATCCTGTTGTCGCATTATCGAAAGAATAAGCGAAAGAATAATCGAAAGAATAAAATGAGTTTTTCTGATGCCTCCGATCTACATGATCAGCCTTTGATTCAATTTCAAGCCATCTCGCGGCACTATCAAATGGGCGGTGAAGTGATTCATGCCTTAGATAAGATTGATCTGTCGGTCAAACGTAATGAATACGTGGCATTTATCGGTGCCTCTGGCTCAGGTAAATCCACCATGATGAATATTTTGGGGTGCTTGGATACGCCTAGCAGTGGGCAATATTTGTTGAACGGTAAAGATGTAGCGCATCTCTCTGACGTGGAGCTGGCACGTACCCGCAATCAAGAAATTGGCTTCATTTTTCAGAGCTTCAATTTATTAACGCGAGCCAGCGCGTTACAAAATGTGATGCAGCCTTTGGTCTATCGTGGTATCCGCCCAGCGGAACGTCAACGTCGTGCGCTCTTGGCTTTAGAAAGAGTCGGCCTGGCAAATCGCGTGGATCATTTGCCCAACCAACTTTCGGGCGGACAGCGACAAAGGGTGGCCATCGCCAGAGCCTTGTGTGGTGAGCCTTCAATTTTGTTGGCAGATGAGCCTACGGGTAATTTGGATAGCACGACCACAGCAGATATTATGAGTCTATTTGATGCTTTGCATGCCGAAGGTCATACCTTGATTCTAGTCACGCATGAGGCAGAAATAGCAGCTCGCTGTCACCGCACGGTACGCCTTTGCGATGGCAAGATAGTCAGCGATGAGCAAAAAAAGTGAATGAGCTTACTTTGAACTTATTTAGATGTAAATGCCAAAAAGGCGAGTGCCGCTGCGATTAGAAAGCTACCCCAACCTAACCAGAACAAAGTGCCTTTTTCTCTCCATTCGACAGTCGTACTGTTTTTTGAAATTTCTCCTTTGGCGGATTGGCGGCGTGCTCTTTTTTCGCCTGCGAGATATTTATTCAAAGCCAAGGCCATCTCGGCGGCACTTTTGTAGCGTCGATGCGGTTTCTTTTGCAAGGCTTTCATGACGATGTGCGCTAGTTTTTCTGGCACATTGGGATTGATCAGCTCGGGGGACTTTGGTGTTTTGTGTGTGATGTTGTAGAGTAGCTTGTCAAAATCGGAAGCAGAAAAAGGCTTTTGTCCGGTCAGCAATTCATATAAAACCGCACCTAAGGAATACACGTCGGTCAATGCCGTGACTGGTTGACTGGAAGCTTGTTCGGGCGACATGTAGTTTGGCGTCCCCATGATATTGCCTCGGAATAGCGTTTGCGGCTGACCGTTTTCATCAAGCACCCGATTGGGAACGCGGGCGATACCAAAATCCACCACTTTAGGCTGGTTATTTTCTACGATGAAAATATTGGCCGGTTTGATGTCGCGGTGAATCACGCCTTGATTGTGGGCGAAGGCTAAGGCATTAGCGATTTTGTACGCAATGCCTGCTGCATCGACGACGTCAAAGCGTTTACCGCTCGCCATCAATTCACGTAAATCTTTGCCTTGCAAAAATTCCATAGCGATGAAGGTGGTGTCACCCTCACTGGAGGCATCGTAAATCGTCACTATATTTGGATGTGAGAGTCTGCCGGCAGCACGTGCTTCGTTGATAAATTGTTGTTCGCGTTGCTTTTTATCGGTTGCGCCAACCGGATTATTCAAAATCTTAATTGCGACAGCGCGGTCTATGATGGGGTCGTGACCGAGTAGGACATTGCCATTGGAGCCACTACCGAGCTTGTCGGTCACAGTAAAACGGCCGATTCTACGCATGGGCATTTTGGTCGATGCGATGGGGCTATTTACGCGTGGAGTTTGATTCATGCTAAGTACGACCTTGAATTAATAGTGCTAGCCATCAGCAGAGGATGCTGAAGGTGGATATTTTTTGCATTTAGATATTCTAATGGATTAGACCATGATAAATGACAAACAAATGCGCATTCTGTGTCATTTTGTTGAAAATTTAGTTTTGCTCAAAAAGCGTTATTTGTGATTTTGTCCAATACCACTCTTTAAATCTTTTCCTTAGCTTGAGTTGCTTAAGTCTTGAATGGCGTGTGCTCGTGAAGCTCGTCGAGGTAATTATCGATACCACCTTGTTCTCGTTGTAAAAAGTGGGCAACTGCATCGGCGAAGGCCGGTTCGTTCAAAAAATGCGCGGAATAGGTTTTTTGTGGCGAAAAGCCACGCGCCATTTTATGTTCACCTTGCGCGCCACCTTCAAAAATCTGAATTCCTTCGTCGATACAAAACGCTAAGGCCTGGTAATACGCGGTTTCAAAATGCAGGCAAGGCAAATGCTGTAGGCAACCCCAATAGCGCCCGTAGATTCTTGTCTTATCGTGAATAAACAGCGCGGCGGCAATTCTCTCATGATTCAAGTGGGCGACTATGAGCAGAATATGTTTTGGCATAGTCTGCCCTATGCGCAGGAAAAAATCTAAATTCAGATAAGGACTAGAATGGTGTTCGGCGTAAGTGCGGTCATAGCAACGTTTGAAGAAATGCCAGTCGACTTCGGTGATATCCGTGCCTCGCAAGCGTGAAAACTGTATGCCAGCCTCATGCACTTTCCGTCGTTCGGCGCGTATGTTTTTTCTTTTCTTTTGTTCCAGACTACTTAAAAAGTGCTCAAAGTCGTGGAAGCCCCGATTTTGCCAATGAAATTGCACTCCTTGCCGCTGCATAAACCTATGTTGATTCAGCACTTGCATTTCGTCCTCGGTCGGGAACAAAATATGACAAGAGGAGTAGCGCTCGCTGCGCATCATCGTGCCCAAGTGTGTCAACAAAGCCTGCCGCGCTAACGGTGTGCGACTCATTAAACGACTGCCTTGTATAGGCGTGAAGGGAATGGCCGACAGCAGTTTTGGGTAGTATTGCAAGCCGTGCTGCTGATAAGCGTTTGCCCAAGCCCAGTCAAACACGTATTCGCCATACGAGTGTAGTTTTTCATACAAGGGCATGGCGCCGACTAACATGTCTAGATCCCAAACACTGATAAAGCGCGGAATCCAGCCAGTTTGCCGCGAGGCCGAGCCAGACTCATGCAAAGCATGCAAAAAGGCATAGGACAAGAAGGGATTGGGATGATCTTGCAGTTGCAATAATCCGTCCCAATTCGCTTGCCCAATCTCCGATAGAGAATCGACCAAGCGCATGCGATAATGTGAAACTTCAGAATTCATAGCTAATGTGTAAAATCATATGACAGTTAAAGTTGCTATTGCCCAAATGAACAGCATCGTCGGTGATCTCGTCGGCAATGCAAAACAGATTCTTGATTACGTCACACGCGCTGTCGCGCAGTCCGCCGACATCGTCGTCACGCCAGAGTTGTCGTTGGTTGGTTATCCCCCAGAAGATTTATTACTGCGCACCGCCTTTTATCAGCAAACCTCAGACGCTTTACACAATCTCGCAAAAAATCTACAGCAATTCAAAGACGTCCATGTCTTAGTCGGACATCCTTTGGCGCGCGATGGGCATCACTATAACGCGGTTTCAGTTTTACTGAATGGCGACATCACGCACACCTATTTAAAACATGCTTTACCGAATGACGCCGTGTTTGATGAAAAGCGTTATTTTGCGACCGGGAATGAGGCGGTTGTGTTTGAAGTCAAAGGCATCAAATTTGGTATCAATATTTGTGAAGACGTGTGGAATGGCGATGCGCCCCAATTAGCACGCGCTGCTGGTGCGCAAGTCTTGTTGGCACCGAATGCCTCGCCTTTTCACATGAATAAGAATGATTTTCGTATCGAGGTCATGCGCAAGAATATCAGCGCACTCGGCATGAGTTTGGTGTATGCGAATTTGTTGGGTGGGCAAGATGAATTGATCTTCGACGGCAACTCTTTTGTCTTGGGCCAAACTGGCAAAGTTTGCGCGCAATTGCCTCATTGCGAAGCCGAATTGCAGATTGTGAACTTTATGGACGGAGCTCCGCAAGCCAATGTGATCGCAGAGACATTAACAGTAGAAGCGCAAATTTATCGCGCCCTAGTTTTGGGTGTGCGCGATTATGTGACTAAGAATGGTTTCCCTAGCGTCTTGATCGGCTTTTCCGGTGGTGTCGATTCCGCTTTGACTTTAGCGATCGCGGTCGATGCCTTGGGTGCTGACAAAGTACGTGCCGTGATGATGCCTTCACCTTACACCGCTGATATCTCGTGGCTAGATTCACGTGATATGGTCAAGCGTATCGGCGTGCGCTATGACGAAATCTCGATTAATGACTGCTTTAGCGCATTCAAAAACACCTTGAGCCAAGAATTCGCGGGTCTCAAAGAAGATACCACCGAAGAAAATATCCAAGCGCGTATCCGTGGCACCATCTTGATGGCGCTGTCGAATAAATATGGCTCGATCGTGCTAACGACGGGCAATAAGAGTGAGATGGCGGTGGGCTACTGCACTTTGTACGGCGATATGGCGGGTGGTTTTGCGGTCATCAAAGATGTGGCAAAGACCATGGTGTATCGCCTCTGTAGCTATCGTAATTCAATTGGTGATGTCATCCCAGAACGCATTATCACGCGACCGCCTTCGGCTGAATTGCGCCCCGATCAAAAGGATCAAGATTCCTTGCCGCCGTATGACATTCTCGACGGCATTATGCAGCGCTACATGGAAGAAAATCAGTCACGAGCTGAAATTATTGCGGCGGGTTACAGCGAAGCTGATGTGGAGCGCATCACGCGCTTGATTAAAATTAATGAATACAAACGACGTCAAGCACCAGTAGGTATCCGTATTACGCACCGCGCTTTTGGACGTGATTGGCGTTACCCAATTACATCCAAATTCCGCGACTAAAATATCAGCCTATATCAGCCTATATCAGCTTATCAGTGAGGACAACATGAAACAAATTACCGCCATCATCAAACCATTCAAATTAGACGAAGTACGCGAAGGCCTAGCCGATGTCGGCGTCACCGGTTTGACCGTCACCGAAGTCAAAGGCTTTGGACGCCAAAAAGGCCACACCGAGTTATACCGTGGTGCAGAATACGTGGTCGATTTTTTACCCAAGATCAAAGTCGAAGTCGTAGTCGATGACAAAGTCTGCGACAACGTCGTCGATGCCATCATCAAAGCCGCCCATACTGGCAAGATCGGTGACGGTAAGATTTTTGTGCAAAATGTAGAGCAGGTGATACGTATTCGTACGGGCGAGACTGGGCCTGAAGCGGTGTGATGCTTGTGCAATTAAAATTACGCGGAATGGATAAAAGTTGAGATGAAAGGGCGCTCTGAATTGGGCGCTTTTTTGTATTTGGTTTTGATGGATGGGATAATCGTTAGCTTGGGCTGCAAAGCCCAACATACAAAATAAGGACTTACGCAAAACTGACGCTAGCGTCGTTGGTTCGCCTCGCCG
>CAYXJI010000190.1:0-7288 GCA_964465175.1 uncultured Burkholderiaceae bacterium
GGAATTTCCTCCCTGCTGTATTTTGTTTATCTTCTGGCTTTTGCGGGCAAGCCCTGGTTTTTATTCGTTGAGGTTTTGACCTTCGGCGCCGTCATCATCGCAACAAGAAAATATCTCCGTGTCTCTGTGTCGAGAGGTTTTGATTTTCCGTTTTTTAAGATCCAATTTCATCCACAACAAACCCTTCATTTGCCTCACTCTGAAGAGGAAAAACGACATTTTTCCCTTTGAAAACCACGTCTCGCACGATTTCTCGCACTTTTTTCGCAAAAAGCAAAAAAAAACACTTGCATCACTCTCTATTCAGCACCACTATAAGCACTGCGTGAAATGGCGCATTTTCCAAGACAATTGCGAAGGAGCCTCAATATGGCAACAGCACCAAAAAAAGCAGCAGCAAAACCAGCAGCGAAGCCTGCCGCAAAAGCAGCAGCGAAACCAGCAGCAGCAAAAAAAACAGTAGCAAAAGCAGCAGCAGCTAAACCTGCAGCGGCTAAAAAACCAGCAGCAGCTCCACGTAAGCCAAATGCGGCTTTCATGAAGCCTATGACTTTGTCTCCAGTATTGGCAGCGGTAATCGGCGCAGCGCCAATTCCACGTACTGAAGTTACCAAGAAAATCTGGGAATACATCAAAAAGCACAAACTGCAAGACGAAGCAAACCAACGCAATATCAATGCGGATGACAAATTGAAAGCCGTTTTCGGTGGTAAAGCACAAGTCACTATGTTTGAAATGACAAAACTCATTTCTGCACATTTGTCTTAATCTCGAATGTGATTTTCATATTGCTTTGGGCAATACTTGGGTCGTAAATTTTACTTCCCAAATCCCAAACAAAAACGCCCGCATCGCGCGGGCGTTCTTGTTTATTAACACCGTAAACTACGCATTACAGCGCACCACTTTCCAACAATACCTTGTCATGCCCAACTCAAGTCATCCATCACAAAAGAAGCCGAAGTCCGCAGGTTTTCATCCGCGCAATTTGCACCAAGGCCACTACGATTTCGCCGCCTTAAGCGCCGCAGATGGCGGCCGTGCAGACGCGCTGAAACACTTTATCATTCGCAATGAGCATGGTGAACAGAGCATCGATTTTGCCGATGCCCGCGCCGTCAAGGCCTTGAATCGAGCTTTGTTGAAGCTGCAATATGGGATTAATGACTGGGATATTCCTGAGGATTATTTATGCCCGCCCGTGCCAGGTCGCGCTGATTACGTACATGGTTTAGCCGATCTATTAATCGCGGCGAATCAAGGCAAGGCGCCCAAGAAAAATAGTGTGCAGGTAGTCGATATAGGCACAGGTGCCAACGGCATTTATCCGCTGATTGGCAGTCAAGCCTATGCATGGAACTTTGTCGCCACCGACATCAACGCTGATGCCCTAGCCAATCTACAAAAGCTGGTGGACGCCAATCCGCACATCGCGAACAAAATCGTACTCCGCCATCAAGCCCATCGCGATCACATTTTTCAACACATACTACAAAGCGATGAATGGTTTGACCTCAGCATGTGTAACCCGCCTTTCCATACATCGGCGGCAGAAGCACACAGTGGTACCAATAGAAAATGGCAAAATTTAGGTAAAACCAACTTAGCGTCCAACGCAGATTTAAACTTT
The DNA here is from genome assembly GCA_964465175.1 of uncultured Burkholderiaceae bacterium. Lineage (GTDB taxonomy): Bacteria > Pseudomonadota > Gammaproteobacteria > Burkholderiales > Burkholderiaceae_D > Undibacterium. The sequence goes on from CAYXJI010000190.1 coordinate 1,631, forward strand.
GGCGGACAGGCGGCTGAACTATGGTGTCCCGGTGGCGAGCTGCAATTTATTTCGAAAATGATCGCCGAAAGTCGGCAGTTTGCGAACCAGTGTTTTTGGTTTAGCAGCCTAATTTCCAAGTCCGCCAATCTTGATCCTCTCAAAGCCAAATTAAAACAAGTAAAAGCGCTGGAGCATCGCATCATCCCTATGCAGCAAGGTAGCAAACAAAGCCGTTTCATCGCATGGACATTCCTCACTCCAGCACAACAATTAGCGTGGGCTAAATTACGTTGGCGTTGAATGATTTAACTTGAACGAATACCCCTTCAAAAAATAAGCTTTGATCCATCGCAAAGTCAAAGCAAAAACCCCACATTTCTCGGTGCCTATTCCCTCGCCATCCTTCCAAAATTGACTGCAGTCAAGGAAAGCAAAATCCCAGCCACTTACACTTAATGGTGTGGGGAAATAACATCCACAACATCAATTAGCGTCGCGACGTGGCGTGTATTCGTCTGCGCTTTTTATGATTTACAACCACTAGGGATTAAGCGATATGAGCTCATCGTTCACCAAGTCGAGCGCCAGAAATATTTTTTATGGCGGTTCAGTATTTTTCTTTCTGTTATTTCTTGGTCTCACTTTTGACACCATGAATACGCTACCCAAGCGGGATAACAGTGCCAACCTGACTGAGTCCGCGATCCGCGGCAAAAAGATTTGGGAAACCCGCAACTGTATAGGCTGCCACACGCTGTTAGGCGAAGGTGCCTACTTTGCACCTGAGCTAGGCAATGTGTATAAGCGCCGTGGTCCTGAATTTATTAAAGCGTGGATGGCAGCACAACCGACCGGCGCGCCCGGTCGTCGCCAAATGCCACAGTTCCATTTAAATGAAAAAGAGCTCACCGATTTGGTCGAATTTCTCAAATACAGCTCAGAGATTAATACCAACAACTGGCCGCCGAATATCGAAGGTTGATTACGCAAAAATTCTAAACTTATAAGCGGAGAACTTCATGCAATATAAATCACAGGCCGTCGCGAAGCCCTACTTTATCGCGGCAATTGGTCTGTTCGTGGGCCAGATTTTGTTTGGTCTCATCATGGGCTTGCAATACCTCATCGGCGACTTCTTGTTTCCCTTGATTCCATTTAATGTCGCAAGGATGGTGCATACCAACTTGCTCATCGTCTGGCTTCTGTTTGGTTTTATGGGCGCAGCCTATTACCTGATTCCCGAAGAGTCCGAACGCGAGTTACACAGTCCTAAGCTAGCGATGCTGATGTTTTGGGTGTTTTTGGTGGCAGGCGCTTTGACGGTGGTGGGCTATCTCGCCGTCCCCTACGCGTCGCTAGCAAAATTGACGGGCAATGATTTACTCGAAACCATGGGACGCGAATTTTTAGAGCAACCCTTACCGACCAAAGTCGGTATCGTGATCGTCGCGCTGGTGTTTTTATTCAATATCTCCATGACGGTTTTACGCGGCCGCAAAACCAGTATTAGTCTGGTGATGTTGGCTGGCTTATGGGGCTTGGCAATTTTCTTCTTGTTCTCTTTCTACAATCCTAGCAATCTGGTGAAAGACAAATTTTACTGGTGGTGGGTCGTGCATTTGTGGGTAGAAGGCGTGTGGGAACTAATCCTCGGCGCGATGTTGGCTTTCGTTCTGATTAAAGTCACTGGCGTGGATCGTGAAGTCATAGAGAAATGGCTGTACTCGATTATCGCGATGTCTCTTATTACCGGCATTATCGGCACGGGTCATCATTACTTCTGGATAGGTGCTCCTGAATATTGGCAATGGTGGGGTAGCATTTTTTCCGCTTTAGAACCGATTCCTTTCTTCATGATGACAGTGTTTGCGTTCAATATGGTGAATCGTCGTCGCCGTGATCATCCCAATCGTGCCGCCGTATTGTGGGCATTGGGCACGGGTGTGATGGCATTCTTGGGCGCTGGTGTTTGGGGATTTTTACATACTTTATCACCAGTCAATTACTACACGCATGGTACGCAAATCACCGCCGCCCACGGTCACATGGCGTTCTACGGTGCCTATGCGATGGTGGTCATGACCATGATTAGTTACACCATGCCGCTGATGCGTGGTCGCCAAGCGAATAGCAATAAATCGCAAGTGGTCGAGATGTGGTCGTTCTGGTTGATGACGGTATCGATGGTTTTCATTACCTTATTCTTGACCGCCGCTGGGGTTTTGCAAGTCTGGCTGCAAAGGATAGCGACAACGCCGTTGAGCTTTATGGAGACCCAAGATCAGATTGCGATTTTTTATTGGCTACGATTGGCATCCGGCGTGGTCTTTATGATTGGATTGGGTCTGTATATCTTTAGCTTCTTTGTTAGTGGCAATAAAGACGACAAGGTCGCCGAAGCATAAGACTACAAAAACGCCCGACACATTTTCTGTCGGGCGTTTTTGATTGGAGAACAAAAAATGTAGGGCGGATGCAACCCGCGCCGCCAGACCATAGTGCATCCGAGACGCAGAGAAAATTTTTATGAACGACCTAAGTCATCCAGCATATTTAGCAGCAAGCGCAGCGCACACCGCTATCCCCTACTATCAGCCGATTGCGAATGAATGTGCTTTGTTTGAAATGGCGTATCAGCGTCAATTACCCTTATTAATTAAAGGGCCGACGGGTTGTGGCAAAACGCGCTTCGTTGCGCACATGGCGGCGAAGTTAGCGCGTCCCTTAATTACCGTCGCTTGTCATGATGACTTAACGGCCGCTGATCTGGTGGGTCGTCATTTAATCGGTGATGGTGAAACGCTTTGGTCGGATGGCCCGCTCACACGCGCCGTGCGTCAGGGCGGCATTTGCTATCTCGATGAAATCGTCGAGGCGCGTAAAGACACCACGGTGGTACTGCATCCACTCACCGATGACAGGCGCATATTACCGATAGAACGTACTGGTGAAGCGCTGGTCGCACCGCATGAATTTATGTTGGTCGTGTCGTATAACCCAGGCTATCAAAATCTACTGAAAAATCTCAAGCCCTCTACGCGTCAACGCTTTTTAGCGATTCAATTTGATTACCCGAGCACAGAAATAGAGCAGAGCATTTTGATGCAAGAAACTGGCATCGATTTAATGTTGGCAACGCGCTTAGTGGATATTGCGCGACGTTTCCGTCAATTGAAACAACATGATTTAGATGAAGCCGCTTCGACGCGTTTATTAGTCTACGCCGCCAACTTAATCGCCGCTGGATGCCCCATCATTGAGGCCTGCGCCGCTGCCTTGGTAGAGCCTTTAACTGATGATCTCGACACCATCGCCGCTTTGATGGAAGTCGTCAAATTGCATTTTGGTAGCGGCAAGTGATACAAAAAAATGCCATGAAAATTTTGGAACCCACAGCCCAAGAAATTCAGATTGCGAGTACTGCCGCAACGCTGTACTTACTCAATATTTTGCTGCTGCCATTTGCCGCCTTCGTGCTACTGCTAGTGCTATACCAACGCCAGCGTCACCACGTTTCAACGCTAGTGCAATGCCATCTCATCCAAGCGCTGCGTGCCAGTGTCTGCGCAGGATTGATGTTGATCTTAGTCAGCGCCGGCATCCTATTATTTGGCGACTTACATCAAGTGGGCACATGGATTTTCTTCATTTTATATGTCCTGTGCGTGCATTCCGTTTTCATCTTATTCGGTGTTTTTGCGCTGACCAAGGCACTGGCTGGCAAGCACTATTTCTATCCACTAATAGGTAAATCGGTGGGCAAACGCGGATGAACAGCTTTCGCCAAGCAAGCTCAGCATGACAACTAAAACACATCAAGGCAGTTGGAACATTCCAGTACAACAATGGCGGCGACTGACGCAGCTAGGTTTCTTTTTGCTGTTCGTCTTTGCCCCCATCTTTGACCTCTTTCGACTCGATTTACATCTCAAGCATTTCATCATCTTCGGCATGGATTGGACTTTAGGTCTAAATGATTTCGTCGCTGGCAAAGACACCGCTGCACTAGCCGCCAAGGCGATTTTTTTGCATGCGATCTTGCCTTTGATCTTGGTGTCGGCAGCGGTCATTTATGTTGCTTGGAAATGGGGGAGAATCTATTGCGGCTGGCTATGTCCACATTTTTCTATCGTCGAAACCATCAATCAAACCCTAAGACGCGCCATCGGCAAGCAAAGTTTGTGGGACAAAGAGACACTGCCTAGCCGTAATCCCGATGGCAGTGAGACCAAGCCGGATGCGATCTGGTGGTTTGGTGTCATTCCCCTCGTCATCCTTTGCGCGATCGCGTGGGCCACGGTATTGCTGACGTATTTACTACCGCCCGCCGAAATCTACGGCAATATCTGGCATGGCAGCTTGACGCGCAATCAAAGCATTTTCCTGATTGCGGGCAGTATTGCCTTCTTCGTTGAATTTATGTTTGCGCGTCATCTATTTTGCCGCTATGCCTGCGCTCTAGGCCTATTTCAAAGCCTCGCGTGGATGGCAAACGACAAGGCGATGGTGATCGGCTTTCAACGAGAACGAGCCAAAGATTGCGCTAGCTGTTACTCCGCCTGCGATCACGTCTGTCCCATGCGCCTCAACCCGCGCAACGTGAAACGTCTCATGTTCGCCTGCGTGCAATGCGGGCAATGCACCGACGCCTGCACCCAAACCCAAAGCGACAACCCGCAAGGTAATTTACTCGAATGGGTCAATCAAGCGCAGGCCGAATCAGAAGCCGCTCTAAACGGCAGCACCGCGCGGATAATTCAAATCAAATTAGAGAAGGATAATGGGATTCACACGAAAAATTCTTAAAGAAATTTCCAATACAAAACCCCTCAACACTTAGACGCAGAGAAAACACTGAACAATTTGCTTTCTCTCTTTTTGAATTTTCTCTGCGCCTCCGCGTCTCGGCGTCTCGGTGTTGAGGGGTTTCATTTTTAAGCAATCCGAGACAATGAAAGCGTACTGATGGAAGAATACATAGGCGGTCTGTGGGATAAGTTGATTATTCGTGTGGCATATCAAGGCTATCCAGAAGCGCGGGTTGAATTAGCGCAAATGAAAAACATCGCGGCGACTTTTTTTCGTGCGCTCGGTGGTGACCCCGCGCTCAATCTGCAATCTGGTTCGGCCAGTACGCACGGCGCCCGTCGCAGTTGGCTAGAACGTATTGCTGGTATCGGTGAAAAGTCCGAACTGACTTGGGCAGATGAAACGACTTTGCATCTGCCCGCCTTTATCGATTATTTTCCCGAGCGAGGGCTCAATCGTGAATTGTATTTGTGGTTGCTGGCTTTGGTCGCGCACGATGTCAGCCCTAGTGCGCCTTATCTAGAGCGCAATCAACAAGCGACGCTGGCATTATTTAATGCCTTCCCGACTTTACAAGAACGCTATGCACGTTTGGTACAAGCGACACTCGCTCGCCGCCCTGATCCAAGTCAGCTCAACAAACAAGAGGCGGAAAACGAATCTCTGCTACGTCAAGCCTTACTCCAACCCGGCAGTGTACAGACCAGCTTGAAAAAAACCGCAGGTAAGAACTTCAAATTTATGCCCGTCATTTTATGGCTAGACGCTCCCGCCAAGCCGCAGCATCAAAGCAGCAAGCCTGCCAGCCAAACCACACCAGAACAAGCGCAAGGCAATGCTGCACAGAGTGACAGCGAGCAACGCAAA
>CAYXJI010000191.1:0-4097 GCA_964465175.1 uncultured Burkholderiaceae bacterium
AATTTTTGTTTGGTACTTTTCCTGATGTGGCATGGCGATTTATTAAGAGTGGATTTCCACTCAAAAAAACGCGCTGTCTATTTTGCGTATTATCTCAACACCATCATTTTGAATCAACACCGACCTATGTTTAGCTTTTTCAGAAAAAAAACACCCGAAGTAGTTGCACCTAGCACGCCCGACGTTCAAGACAATACCACTCACACAGCAACGACCACCGATTCCAGTCCAATGCCTGCAGCGGTGCTTGATGTTGATGCGCAGACCGCGTCATTAAAAAATTCGGTAATTAGCGCAGCGCCCACGGACACGGCCGCAAAGTCAGAACCGGCAGCGCCGGCCAAATTATCTTGGATCGCGCGCTTAAAGCAAGGCTTAGCAAAAACTTCATCCAACTTAACGACTTTATTCGTCGGCGCCAAAATCGATGACGATTTGTATGAAGAATTAGAGGCCGCTTTATTGACCTCCGATGCGGGCGTCGAGGCGACTCTGCATTTGTTGAACAACCTAAAACGTAAAGTCAAAGAAGAAAAATTAACGGAAGCAGAACAAGTCAAAGCCGCACTCAAAGTTTTATTGCTGGATTTACTAACACCGCTGCAAAAACCATTTGAACTAGGCCGCTATCAGCCCTTGGTCATGATGATTGCAGGTGTCAATGGCGCAGGCAAAACGACCACCATCGGCAAACTAGCCAAGCATATGCAAGTCCATGACCAATCGGTCGTGTTGGCTGCGGGCGATACCTTCCGCGCTGCCGCACGCGAGCAATTAATGGTCTGGGGTGAGCGCAACAATATCACCGTCATTGCCCAAGAATCTGGTGATCCAGCGGCGGTTGCTTTTGATGCCGTCGCATCAGCCAAGGCACGTGGCACCAATGTCGTCATGGTGGATACGGCAGGCCGTTTACCGACACAATTGCATTTAATGGAAGAGCTAAAGAAAATCAAGCGCGTCATCGGCAAAGGTATGGAGAGTGCGCCGCAAGAAATATTACTGGTGATTGATGGCAATACGGGACAAAATGCCCTCGCGCAAGTGAAAGCTTTTGACGATGCACTGCAATTGACCGGCTTGATTATCACCAAATTAGATGGCACCGCCAAAGGCGGCATATTGGCCGCCATTGCTAAAATCCGTCCGATTCCTGTGGTTTTCATTGGCGTTGGTGAGCAAATTGAAGATTTACAAGCGTTTAATGCGCAAGAATTTGTGGATGCCTTGCTGAACTAATTCGATAACAAATACAGTTTGATGTAGCCGGAGAGATAGATCGCAATGATTGAATTTCAACACGTATCAAAGGCCTATAGCCATGACATTTACGCCTTGCGCGATGTCTCGTTTTCTATCGGCGACGGTGAGTTAGTTTTTTTAGCCGGCCCTTCCGGCGCGGGCAAATCCACGGTACTTAAAATGATCGCTGGTCTGGAGAAACCCAGCAGCGGCATGGTACAGATGAATGGTCAAAGTATCAGCAAATTAAAAAGTAGCAGCCTGCCCTACTTGCGTCGCAAACTCGGTCTGATTTTACAAGGTCAAGGTCTATTACTAGACCGCAGCGTGTTAGCCAATGTCATGCTACCGATGATCGTGGTAGGCGAATCAATGACGGATGCCGAAACCCGTGCCTATGCAGCCCTGGAACGATTAAATATTCAAGACAAAGCCGATGCCTCACCGCTTTCACTCTCGGGCGGCGAACAACAGCGTGTTGCCATCGCCCGTGCCATTGTCAATCGCCCGCAAATTATCCTCGCCGATGAGCCGACTGCTTATCTCGATCGTGAAAATGCGGTGATCGTGATCAATGCGCTCAAAGCCTTTCAGCGCTCGGGGGTGACTTGTATTATTTCCAGTCACGACGAACAATTTTTAGAGCAAGCGAATCGCGTTATTTATTTGAGCAAAGGCGAGGTCACTGATTCATGGACCTCTGCCCTTATACCCGCTGTTTCTGCCGCGACCACAAACGCGACGTCACTCACCTCAACGGCACCTGCCTGATTAAGTTTCGTAAGGATCAAACCGATTATGACTAACTGGTTTCGCCAACATGCTTATGCCCTACGTGCCGCGCTCACTCATTTGCGCGCAGCACCGGGTAATTTTTTATTTAATGTACTGGTGGTAGCGATTGCGCTGGCCTTGCCTATTGCGGGTTTAACCGTCTTAGAAAATATACGCCCAGTCGCTTCACAACTCTCTATCGAACCTGAGATCAGCGTTTTTTTGAAACCCGAGATCACCAGTAGTGACGCCGCCGCGACAGCAGCGCCGATTAAAAATGTCCTTAAAGAACTCAAAGTCAGTGCCAAAGTGAAGTTTGTCCCTAAAGACAAAGCGCTAGCCGCCATGGAAGGCACGAATAGCTTGGCGGAAGTGCTGGCGACTTTGGGTGGCAATCCTCTGCCCGACGCCTATGTGCTGTCTTTAGCCAATGCCGACAGTGATAAAGTTGAACAACTCACCGCAGCTTTACGCGGCCTCGACAGCATCGATATCGTGCAAGTGGATTCCGAATGGGTCAAACGTCTAGCGGCCTTATTGCAAGTATTGCAAATGGCCTTGCTATTTTTGGCTGGCACCTTAGCCGTGGTGGTGATCGTGGTGGTGTTTAACGCCACTCGCTTGCAAGTGATTTCGCATCAAGCCGAAATCAGTGTCAGCCGCATGCTAGGCGCGACCAATAGCTTTATTCACAAGCCTTATTACTACACAGGTGCGATGCTGGGGGTTTTAGCTGGCTGCCTGGCACTTGGCATAGTCGCCTTGTCTTTACAGCCCTTAAATCAAGCCATCGCTGAATTTGCAAAATTATATGCCTCAGAATTTCACCTCAGTCCACTGGGACTACTACCTAGCCTAGGTCTTATTGTCATTAGCAAAATATTGGGCCTGTGCGGTGCGTATTTGTCGGTGCGCCGTCAACTATCAAAAATTGCACAATAAATTCAATCACTTAGCGAGTGCTTGTTTGAAGAAATGCGCATTTCCGCAGTCGCCATGGGCGACTAAATAAGTCGGTAAAAAAATGTCCTTTGTATACATTAGGCCTTGCAATTCGGCAAAATAAACAGATAATTAGCACTCATCCCGATTGAGTGCTAATATTAGAACTTGAAAGTACCGAAAAATAATTTTCAGCACCGCTCTACGGAATTAATCTGATTTAGTATCAGGAGGAAACATGACACAAGCATCCGCACAAGGCATTTTGCATTCTTCTGACAGCACGGCTTTAGCACTGGGTTTCACTGGCACGCTAGGCAATATCGATGCCTATATTTCGGCCGTCAATCGTTTGCCTATGCTGTCGCACGAAGAAGAAATTGATCTCGCGACCAAATTGAAGTTACACAATGACCTCAACGCTGCGCAACAATTGGTTATGTCGCACTTGCGTCTGGTTGTCTCCATTGCACGTGGCTACTTGGGATATGGTTTACCGCACGCGGACTTAATCCAAGAAGGCAATATCGGTCTAATGAAAGCGGTTAAGCGTTTCGATCCTGACCAAGGTGTGCGCTTGGTGTCTTATGCCATGCATTGGATCAAGGCAGAAATGCATGAATACATCTTGAAAAACTGGCGCTTAGTCAAAGTCGCGACGACTAAAGCGCAACGTAAATTGTTCTTTAATTTGCGTTCCAACAAAGAAGGTCTGGATTCTATGACACCTTCTCAAATTGACAGTCTGGCGAGCAAACTCGACGTCAAGCGCGAAGACGTGATTGAAATGGAAATGCGCTTATCCGGCCGCGATGTGGCGCTCGACGGCTCTAGCGATGACGAAGATGAAAAGTTCGCGCCTATCGCTTATTTGAAAACAGAAACCGAAGAACCCACCCGCGTCATTGAAGCGCAGCAGTATGACCGCTTACAAAGTGAAGGTTTGGAATCCGCATTAGCCAAACTCGATCCTCGCTCGCGTCATATCATTGAATCACGCTGGTTGCAAAATGACGATGGCTCTGGCGCGACTTTGCATGATTTAGCGGATGAATATGGCGTCTCTGCCGAGCGTATTCGTCAAATTGAAAGTGCTGCTTTGAAAAAAATGAAAAGCGCCTTGAGCAGTTATGCATAAG
>CAYXJI010000191.1:4107-7253 GCA_964465175.1 uncultured Burkholderiaceae bacterium
TATTGTAGTCTCTCGAAAAAGGTCATACAAAAAAGGCACTCAAATTACATTGAGTGCCTTTTTCTTTGTCCTAAACGATCTAAATCCACATTTTCTACTAGGCGCACTTGCGGTGCTATTGGCGTGCTGACAGCGCATGCTTATTTCAGCAAAAGCTTCAAATCATGCACGATGGCTTCAGGTTTTTGGCCATATTGGACGTACAAGCGAATACGGCCTTCAGGATCGAACACGTAGCTTGCCGCAGTGTGATCCATAGAATAATTCTCAGGCGTACTACCCGGACTTTTTTGGTAAAACACTTTGAATTCTTTCGCAACCTTGGCAGTAGCCGCTGCATCGCCGTACAAGCCCAAGAAGCGTTTGTCAAAGTTCGGCATATAAGCAGCCAGTAACGCTTGCGTATCACGCTCAGGATCAACCGTCACGAACAACACTTGTACCATGTCGGCCAGAGGTCCTAGCTGCGTCATCACCTTCGCCATTTCGAACATCGTGGTGGGACAAACGTCTGGGCATTGGGTATACCCAAAAAACAAAACAACCGCCTTGCCTTTAAAATCTTGCAAGGTACGTGTTTTACCGTTTTGATCCGTCAAGGTAAATTCCTTGCCGTAGGCTAAGCCGGTCAAATCAGTGTTAATGAATTTTTCTTGAGTTTCGGTTTTATTGCATGCAACTAGGGCGCATACAGAGACCAGCGATAAGGCCAAGAATCCACGGCGAATTAAACCTGAAGCGAAGCGACTTGTGTTCATATCACAGCTTTATATAGTGGTCGACTAACAGTGCGACGAATAATAAGGACAAATAAACGATAGAGAAAGTGAAGGTTTTGCGGGCCAAAGCATCATCATAATGACGATAAATTCGCCATGCGTACCACAAAAAAAACAAGCCCAAAATCACCGCGCTCACCAAATAAATCAGGCCACTCATCTTGACGGCATAAGGCAACAAAGAAGTCGCGAATAAGGCGATGGTATACAGCCAAATATGAAAGCGTGTGAATTCTAAGCCATGCGTAATCGGCAGCATAGGCAAGCCTGATTTGGCGTAATCGTCACGTCTATACATCGCCAGCGCCCAAAAATGAGGTGGTGTCCAGACAAAAATAATCAGAACCAATAACCACGCTTGCATGGGCACTTCGTTGGCAATTGCAGCCCAACCTAGAGCTGGTGGCATGGCACCGGACAAGCCGCCAATCACAATATTTTGCGGCGTCGCTGGCTTCAAAATCACGGTGTAAATCACGGCGTAGCCGACAAAAGTCACAAAGGTCAGCCACATCGTTAAAGGGTTCACCAGCGCATACAGCACCCACATACCAGCGCCACCGATCAAGGCGGAGAATACGATGATCTGCTTTTCACTCAACTCACCTTGGGCACTAGGGCGACGTGCGGTGCGTGCCATACGCGCATCGATTTCACGCTCTAATAAACAGTTGACCGCAAAAGCGGCGCCCGCTAGCAACCAAATACCGATCGTTGCCGCGACCACAATTGTCCAATCGGGCAAGCTCGGCGTGGCTAAAAACATGCCGATGACAGCACAAAACACAGCAAGCTGCGTGACCCTCGGCTTGGTTAAGGCAAGATATTGGAAAAAACGATTATTCAAAGTACTTTGCTTGGTCATTGAAGTGCTAGTTGGAAGAGCGATTAGAAAATGCTTGGGTGCCAGTACCGGCAGCACTGGCACGAAGGCGGTAGTTTAACATGCTCAGTAGTAGCACAAGTAATGCAGCTCCCGCATTATGCAAAACAGCGATGGATAAAGGCCAGGAAAAATACACCGTTGCGATACCGCTTAAAAATTGCATTACCAGCACCGCCAAGATGGCATCACTATTTTTCTTTAATGACACGTGTTTGCGGCATAGTAGCGCCGTCAATCCTAGGCTGACAAATACGATCCATGCAAAACTGCGGTGCACCCACTGTATCGTCACCAATGCAGAGAACGGTAAATAATCGCCGCTAGCAGTCTTACCTAATTCTCGCCACAACACATAGGCATGCTCAAAATCAAGTTGCGGTATCACTTCACCATTACAAGTAGGATAGTCATGGCAAGCCAGCGCCGCATAATTAGTGCTAACCCAGCCACCTAAAGCAATTTGCATCAAGAGCACCAAAAATACCGCAGGCACCAATTTGCACAACCAAGGCTGAATGTTCATTTCCTGCGTCGGCGTTTCTCGCCTCCAAGCCCAAACCAACAGCGATAAAAGTGTTAGCGCCAACATTAAATGAATAGTCACAATAATCGGCTGCAGTTTCATGGTGACGGTCCAAGCACCGAAGGCACCTTGCAGCAACACCAGTACAAATAGTCCTGTGGCTAGCCAAGGTGAATGTCGCAAACTGGCGCGACGCCACCAAGCGATCACCATTTGCGCTGTAATTAAAACGCCTACGCACATCGCCAAGTAGCGATGTATCATTTCTATCCACGCTTTCATCACCGTCACGGGACCGGTTGGCATCAATGCTTCAGCCGCTCTGATTTCACTATGCGCTTGAAATGGATTGGCTTGACCGTAACACCCCGGCCAATCCGGACAACCCAGCCCCGAATCGGTAAGCCGCGTAAAGGCACCAAAGACGATTAAATCGAAAGTAAGAAATAAAGTCACTGCGATCAGCTTGCGGTATTTATTGCTATCGCTGGAAACCCAGACGATCGCCAAAGGAAATAGGGCGATTAAGAGTCCGGTAATGGCAAGTTGGATAAACATATTTTTTATTTCTCTGTGACGTGGCGGTATGACCTAGCCTATCGCGGAGGCTTTCAATAATTTGCCGAGGTCTTTTTTGACTTTATTGGGGTCAGCATCTTTAGGAAATCGCATCATCAGATTACCTAGTGGATCGATCAAATAAATATGATCTTGAATGTGAGTGCCGGAGTCGACCGGCAACCATTTTTCCAGCATGGCGCGATCCGCGCGCAATAAATGGGTTCCTGCAATGCCGGGCTTAATTTTTTCATCCACTGTCTGTGTATCCGTAATCAACCAAACCCGCTCTATCCTATCCATCGCTTTACCCTGCGCCACACGTAGCTGGCGCATTTCCAATAATTTCTTTTGGCAAGTTTCAGTACAGTTTGCTTGATCGACCTGCACCATCAACCAC
>CAYXJI010000192.1:0-7227 GCA_964465175.1 uncultured Burkholderiaceae bacterium
ATTCATGCGACTTCCAAGACGAAATTAAGCGGTCAACTGAGGTTTCTAGGATAATGCTTTCACCGGCTTGAATCAGGCATCGGCAATCAAGGGAGTGACTATGCAGAACAATAATAATGACGGTGGTTTTGAACAAATCGTAGCGCGCGAGCAAGGCTTGCAACGCAGTTTAAGTAGCAAACAGATGTCGATGTTGGCGATAGGTGGTGCGATTGGTACGGGTTTGTTTTTGGGCAGTGGATTTGCAATCAGCTTTGCTGGCCCTAGTGTTTTGCTCAGCTACGCCATCGGCGCCTTGATCGCTTTGCTATTGATTGCTTGTCTGGCGGAGATGACCGTGGCTCACCCGACATCGGGATCGTTTGGCGCGTTTGCTGAACATTACATTAATCCTTGGGCGGGCTTCGTCGTGCGCTATTCTTACTGGGCTGCGAATGTGTTGGTGATAGGTACCGAGGTCACGGCGATTGCTTTGTATATGCAGTATTGGTTGCCCGACTCGCCTGCATGGTTATGGATTGCTTTATTTTCTGCTAGTTTGGTTTTCGCGAATGCCTTGAGTGTGCACGTGTTCGGCACCATAGAATATTGGTTTTCGACGGTCAAAATTATCGCGATTGTGGTCTTCATCGTGCTGGGCTCGTGGATGGTTTTGGCCGCGCCAGAGCCGTCTGCGCAAAGTGCAATTGGTTTCGCTAACTACACACAGCACGGCGGTTTTTTTCCTAAAGGTTTTACCGGCATGTGGTTAGCGGTGATCGTCGCCCTGTTTAGTTATTTAAGTATAGAAATGATCGCGGTTGCAGCCGGTGAGGCCAAAGATCCTGAGCAAGCGATCACACGCGCTTTTCGTTCTGCCTTAGTACGCTTAGTCGTGTTCTATATTCTGACCTTGATCTTGGTGTTGGCAATTGTGCCGTGGACGCAGGCGGGGCAGAGTAAGAGTCCATTCGTCACCGCGATGGAGGCGGCACATATTCCCGGTGCGGCGGGTGTGGTTAATTTTGTGATTTTGGTCGCCGCTTTATCGGCGATGAATAGTCAGCTATACACCGCAACACGTATGATGTTCAGCCTCTCACGCGCGGGTTTTGCGCCTGCTGTATTTGGCAAATTGAATCGCCAAGGTGTACCTATGCATGCCTTGTTTTTGTCATGTGCGGGAATTGCTGTTGCTGGCATCTTAAGCGTGTTGTACCCCAAATCGTCTTTTGTATTGATGATGGCGATCTGCATGTTCGGTGCCATGTTTGCGTGGTTCATGATCTTCGTCACGCATTGGATGTTTCGTCGCTACTGGGATAAACACAACAAGCCTAAGCTGCCATTTCGAATGTGGGGTTTTCCGTGGCTGACTTTGTTAGGCGCGGGACTGATGTTGGCTTTGATGATCACGACGGCGTTCACGGAAGAATTCAAAATGACATTGGCGACGGGTGTACCATTCTTGATTTTGCTTAGCGTATTGTATTTTACTTGGTATCGGAAACGCTGACTAAACGGCCTTCACTTGCGCTGAGCATACCCGCTTCTAATAATTGCATCACTTGCAAAGCCTCGGTGGCAGGAACTGGATTCGGCGCGCCGTGCAAAATCGCATCACGTATGGCGGCGTAATAACGCATATAGTCACCGCGCTCATTTGGCACTTGCGAATGCTGCATCCAAGTACCGCGCATGACATCAAGCCTGCCCATGGTCTCATCGACGCCCCAATTTTCATCGCCCGGACGCAGGCCAGCTTTCAGTGCATCTTCTTGCGGATCGATGCCTTCTTTGGTGTAACTGCCTTGGGTGCCATGAATGATAAAGCGTGGACCTTCGTGTGCTACCAACATACTGGCATGCAATAGTACGCGCAGTTCACCATAACCGAGTACCGCATGAAACCAATCATCCGCCAAAGCGCCATCGCGTTGCAAAGCGCGATCTAAATAAATCGTGTGCGGCATGCCAAATAAGCAGATGGCCTGATCCAGTAAATGCGGCCCCAAGTCATACCATAAACCACTACCAAGGCCAGCGCCCTCGCGCCAACGCTGCCTAACTTCGGGACGAAAGCGATCAAAGTGCGATTCAAAATGCGTGATACGTCCGAGCTGACCCGACGCCACTAATTTTTGCACCGTCAAAAAATCCGCCACCCAACGCCGGTTATGAAACACCGATAACAATCGTTGCGCCGCATCGGCACGCGCAATCAAATCACGCGCTTCTGCGGTGTCCAAGCTAAAGGGCTTATCCACCACCACGTGTTTGCCAGCCGCCAAGGCTTTTGCTGCCAAAGCGTGATGCGTGTCGTTAGGCGTAGGAATCACCACCAAATCAATATCGGCACGCGCGATTAATTCCTCAGGCGTATTGCATACCTGTAGTTGCGGCCAGTCCGCATGTACTTTCGCGGCGTTACTACTGGATATCGCGAGCAATTCCAATCCTGGTACGGCATCGATCAATGGTGCATGGAAAGTGGCGGTTGCGTAGCCATAACCGAGAATGCCGACTTTAATGGGGGACTTTGGTGTGGATGACATGGGCGTGAACTCTTGCAGGTAATTAGGTAATTGGTTTAGACAAGAGTTTAGACAAAATTTTGTATTTGACCCAGAATTTTCACTAGGATCTGCGATGAAGACGGATGCACTTTTCGAGATGGTTTTGCTGCTCTTCGTTGCTAATAGCGAGCTATTAGCAACGAAGAGCAGCAAAAACGGCCAAAAATGCGCCGTCAACACACCAATAGTACCGCAGGTGCGCCGAATGGAAAATGGAGGACTAAGCTTAAAGCTGATACAGATAATTCATTTTTAAGAATAATCGCCGCCCCGTATGTAAATCCAAATTTCCGCTGCTGTGCAATTGTGACAGTCCATAGATGTCGCGTTGTAGGTTGAGATTTTCTTGGCGGTCTGTGTAGGACAAGTAGACGCTGGTGCCGGGGCTTAAGACGTAACGGAGTTGAACATTGGTGTTCAAATTTTTCCCACTCTTTAGCTTGCTCCATTGTGGATTGGCACTTAGATCGTCATAGTCAACTATGACACTCGCGCCGAGATAATTATTGTACTGGTAGGAGAGATCGGCTCTGGCAAGGCGGTCGCGGTAGATGATTTGACCATGACGACGTAAATCGTTCAAGTTATAGCTGCCGTCTAGCTTCCAATGCGCGTCGGGTTTCCAGGTGAATTTAGCTTGTAGGCTTTGCGCATCACCGCTGAGGACGGCGCTATCCACGTAACGATAATTGAGCGCTTGTTTCCTTCCAATACTCAGCGTAGTGGAAAGCTGCTGTAGCGTCTTTGATGTCCACGCGGCTTGCCAACCTTGGGTGCTGATATCACGCTGGGCCAAATTTTCTACCGCCTTACTGACTTGAAAAATGAAGCTGTTAGCGTGCTTGGCTTTAAGGGTGTAGAGGAAGTCGATCTTTTTGTCTAACCAATCGCTGTTTTGATTTTTGGTGCCTATCGCTGTCGCTTTGAGACTGTGAAAATAGTACCAGTCGGAGGGATCGGCGAACCACGTGTATTGTCCGCTTTGTTCGCTCTGTTGGATGTTTAGGCGTGGCAGAAATCCTAGACTAGCGTCGAAGTTTTTGTCTATGCTGGTGAGTTTGCCCGTGTAGTTGATGGCGCGAGTGCTGTACATCGTTTCTAGATAGGCGAGCTGGCCGCTCTTGCCTTCTTTTTGCTCGGTTTGGCTATGCGCTAATTGTCCGGTGACAATCCAATTATCATGTGGCTTGGTACGAAAGTCGATGCTGGTCACGGTGTTTTTGACGTCATTGATTTGACGCGAACTGGCGAGGATACCTAGGTTGGTATTCTCGCTGAGATCGACTTGCCCACGTACTAAGCCGATTTTCGCTTGATGTTGATCGCCTTGTGCGACATCGTCGATGACCAGGCCGCCTAGGGCATATTTGCCCTCACGTCCAGTGACGCGCAATCCTGCTTCAGGTTCTACGATGCGACGTGAAAAAAATAGGTTTTGTGGGGTCTGAAAAAAACCTGCATTCTCTAAAAAGAAAGGACGCTTTTCAGGGAAAAAAGTTTCGAAACGTTTATCGACTAAGACTTGTGGCTCATCGCTTTCGACTTCAGAAAAATCAGGCTTGATGGTGGCATCAAAAGCGACCGAATTATTC
Organism: uncultured Burkholderiaceae bacterium; assembly: GCA_964465175.1. Taxonomy (GTDB): domain Bacteria; phylum Pseudomonadota; class Gammaproteobacteria; order Burkholderiales; family Burkholderiaceae_D; genus Undibacterium. Next base: position 4,148 of record CAYXJI010000192.1, read on the forward strand.
CATACATATTTGGCGTCTAAACCGATTTTGGTTTTGCGTTGTTGCGTGAAAAAGGTATTTGTTTTGCCATTCTGAAGTTGAGTCGTTAAGAATTTATCGCTTCCGCTGTACAGATAAGGATTAAGTTGCAAATTGCGGCTGGCGGGAATAGTTTCGGTGATACTTACGGGAGCAAATTGGGCTACGACCGAAGCATTTTGTTTGGAAATATGTGGCCAGGTAGTGAACTCTGAAAGTTCCGGGACATAGCGCGCCACGGAAAGCCCCCATTGCTGTTGAGGCGTGTTGGGAAAGCGCAGACTTTTAAAAGGAATACTCATTTTGACGATGTAGCCGGCGTTAGTAAGCTCACCTTCGGTATGCCATAGCGTATCAAAATCGAAGTCTTCTTCTTTCCCTTCAATAAAGCGCGAATCTGCTTGCACACCGAGTGGATTGGCATAAAACACGAAGGCTCTTTGTTTGTCTAAGAAGCTGTCAATTTGTAACATCACATAATCTTCGCCGGGATTGGTTTCACGCCTGACGTGACGTGCGATCAGATAGTCGCGATTGGCATTGGCGACGAAGACGGCGTAGAGGTGCTCGTTATCGTAAGAGAGGTAAGCGGTGGTCTTATAGCTTTCTGGACTGCCATCGCCCGGCGAGCTTTGTACCAGATTTTTGATCTCTAGCCCGGCGTTGGCGGGTGTCGTTACACGGTAGTCTTGTAGCACTGGTGGTTTGCTGGCGCGTGGTATGTTATACGGTGCTTGTGGCTGTGCCTGTACTGGTGTTTGTGCTCGCGTTTGCGCTCCACTAGTTGTTGCGACTTGAGCAAAGAGCGCGCCGATTGCGAGACTGAGAATTTTTTTTGATATGGACATGGGAAAGCTTCCTATTTCGACAAAACGAGTTCAAATTATGGTGTGACTTGGTTTTGAATCGCGGCGAAAAGTGATGAAACTCCTGAGTTTTGTGTTGAGTTGAAATCGATTCTTCTGCTCTCAGGCTATACTGACATCTCTGCTATTAGCACTTGTTTTACTTTTTTCGCATCCATGCTGAATGACCTAAGGTTTATGTGTACCTATGACTAGCTTATCCCTCCCATTCCATTCATTTGCGTTGCCATCTTGGCGTCGCCCCTCTTATTTTGTGCTTTACAATCTTTTGGGCTGGGGATTGTTGTGCGCGTTCGTGGCGTTGGCGATTTATAGCGATAATTTGCGGGTTGGTGTGCATACGCATTACACCGAAATTTTTGTGCAATGGTGTGCGAACGCTTTGGTATTGGCGCCCCTTAGTTGGATACTCTATTTCGCTTCGGTGCGTTGGGAAGCGCAGTTTAATCAGCTTCACATTTTGTTCGTGGTGTATCTGCTGTCGTTTTTGTTTTTACTCCCCTGGCATGTATTTAGTGCGGTCACCGCGCTGTTGTGGGCGACTAAACTCATTCCCTTTTGGGATAGAGTGATTGCGTTTCAAAATGCGGTGTGCTTGTTTCGCTGCTCTTCGATTACGGCGGTATTTTTCGCTGTAGTGGGTCTACGTTTGTGGCAGCAAAATCAAGCACGGATGGCGGCATTAAGCGAGCAGCGTGAACAGGGTTTGCGTTTGAGCCTGGTTTTGGAGCAGCAGAGTTTGGCCGCGCTAAAATCGCAGTTGGAGCCGCATTTTATGTTTAATGCCTTAAACGCCTTGTCGGCTTTGGTACGCAGTAGTGAAAGCGATAAAGCGCTGGGAGCGATTGAAAAACTGAGTGAGCTATTGCGTTACGCCTTAAGCTCGGGCGAAAAAACTTGGGTGAGTATGGAAGAGGAAATTCGCTTTGTGCAAGACTATTTAAGTTTACAAAAATTGCGTTTTGGCGATCGCATGCAGGTGCAAATCTTGGGCGCAGAGGATAAGGTGTTGGCGTGTAGTTGCCCGCCTTTGTTGCTGCAACCCTTGATGGAAAATGCGCTGCGTCATGACCTTGAATGTTATAAAGGCGTGGGCGATATTGTGCTAGCGTTTCATTATTCCGAGCGCGGTTTGCGCTGCATCGTGAGTAATCCCGTACATGAAGGATTGACTGTGAAAGCGGGTTTTGGTTTGGGTTTGAAAACCTTAAGGGCGCGTTTGGCTTCTTTATACCAAGGGCGCGCGCGCTTGCATACGGCGATAGAGGCGGGTCGATTTAGCGTGGAGATTTTTTTACCGCATGAAAATTAATACCCTGATTGTTGATGACGAAGAATTGGGCAGAGTGAATTTGCACTGTGCTTTGAGTGCGCATCCAGCGTGGCAGATACTGGCAGAATGCGATAGTGTGGCAAGCGCCGAGGTGGCCTTAGCACAGCATAAAGTGGACGTCATTTTTTTGGATATTCAGATGCCCGAAGTCTCGGGCCTAGAATTGGCGCGACGCTTAGCTTGTTTGCCAACACCACCGATTATCATTTTCGTGACCGCGTATGATCACTATGCTTTGCATGCGTTTGAATGTTTCGCATTAGATTATTTGTTAAAGCCGTTTTCCAATGAACGTTTGGCGCAGACCTTAGCGCGCGCGGCTGAAGCGGTGAAAATGCAAGAGCGTGCCAATTACGCGGAAGTATTGCGAGCCTATGTGGATGAACGGAGTCAAACCTCTTTGGCTTATCCCGAGCAAGTAGTCTTGCGCAGTGTCGGTGAAATTGCGCTCCTGCCCGTGGCACACGTCAAATTCATTAGCGCTGCGGGCAACTATGTAGAGTTACATACGGCGCACGGCAGCAAGCTATTACGCCTCGCCATGAATAAATTTGCACAGACTTTAGATCCTGCTATTTTTATCCGTGTTCACCGTAGCCACATTGTGCGACGGGCGGAAATTGTGAGTCTGAATAGCCTTGCCGATGGTGCTGCGAAATTGACACTCGTTGGCGGGGTGACGTTGGCAGTGAGTGAATCGTACGTGCAGAGCGTGCGCGAGTGTATGTTGGCTCGGGAGCTAAGCTAAGCATTTTGCCCCACTCTGCAACGTAAAAACTTCGCTAGAGACGATTAAGCCCAGATTTTCCATTAGGCGCACCTGCGGTGCTATTGGCGTGCTGACGGCGCATTTTCGGCTATTT
>CAYXJI010000193.1:0-4794 GCA_964465175.1 uncultured Burkholderiaceae bacterium
CAAGGTACCAACACCATAAATTTGGCCTGCTTTTTTAACGCAAAATCAATCGCATCATCGGTCGCAGTGTTACAGGCATGCAGTGCAGTGACGATGTCAATTTGTTCCGGCAGAGCACTCGATCTGGTTGACTCGGCCACCGATAAATTTAAGAACTGCATGCCTTGAAAACCGAGTCGATCTGCCAGCTCACGCGACTTTATCACCAACTCATCGCGCGTCTCGATCCCATAAATGCAGGAGGCATTGTCCGCCCCCAGCACCTTAAAAAACAAGTCATACAAAATAAAGCCCAGGTAGGACTTGCCAGCGCCATGATCAACCAGATTAACCGTGCCTTTCTGTTCCAGCACCTGCTGCAGTATGGGCTCAATAAATTGGTATAAATGATATACCTGCTTGAGCTTACGCCGACTATCCTGATTCATCTTGCCGTCGCGCGTCAAGATATGCAGCTCTTTCAGCAATTCAAGCGACTGCCCTGGGCGTATCTCGTGTTTTTCTTGTCCGGCGGATTTTTCTAGCTTATTTTTAATGTTTGACTTCATAAGATTCACTGAGCAATGTCGGTATGCTGAAACCGTCATTTTACTTGATACTCTCACACAAATTACGATCACTCTTTCGATAATGCGACCACGGGATCAAGCTCAGCGGCACGCGCGGCGGGAATTGCTGCAGAGATCAGCGCGACAAACGCAGAAATAATGACCACAGAAAAAAATGCCCATATTGGAACAGAAGGAGAACCCGCATGAGGAATAAAACCCACAACAACAAAAGCCCCGCCCCAACCGCATAGCATCCCTAATGCAGCGCCAATAAACGAAAGTATTAGCGCTTCAAATAGAAACTGCGCACGGATGTGTCGATTCGTTGCGCCCAAGGCTTTCAAGATGCCAATTTCACGGGTTCGCTCTGTTACCGAGGTCAACATCATGTTCATGACACCGATACCGCCAACGATTAATGAAATGGCGACTATAGCGAGAAAAACATTTGAAATCATTTTTTCCAAGTACAAGCTAGAGGAGCGCAGTTGTGCAGCATCTTCCATCCTAAATTCGTCTGGCTCATGCAATCCTGTTCCTTGTGATTTACGAAGTACGTCTTTTACTTGATTCAACACTAGCTCGCGTTGAGAGGAGTCGATAATTCTAAAACCCAATTCCAAACTACTTGCTCGGCGGGTAAACTCTTCAGCGATCACAAATGGGATATAGACGTCACCTATCTGCATGACCCGCTCTTTACCACGACCACTCCCGGGCATAACACCGACAATTTTCAATGAAAGCGTCCCTAGTGTTAAATACGATCCAATAGGATAATCCGGCAAACCGAGAATTTTTTTCATATGCTCGCTGATGACGCAAACACGGTGATGATTTACTTCATCACTGTCCGACAAAAAACGTCCATCCACCAGACTTTGCTGGTACAACTTAGGGTGATACTCAGACGCAGCAAGAAGGTTAACACTCGCAGCTCTATTTTCGAATCGTATCTCAGTGCTAGGTAAGCGACTTGTTGCAACGAGCAGTCCTATATTTTTTACCTGCTGTTCGATCGCGCGTTTATCCTCAAAACTAATTGGTTTTACCACGCCACGAGAGGACTTTGAAATAGTCCGACCTATCACAATGTGATCACTTCCCAGCTTCGAGAGCACGCGATTAACCCCTACATCTAAGCCTTGCATCACAGCGACAATAAGGATAAGGCCTGTTATGGCAATCATGATTCCTAGAGACGTCAAAGTACTCCTCAGCGGAAAGGCACGTACTTGTATCCATGCTTGCTTCGCTATCTCAAATTGCTCAAACATCGACTTCATCGAATCATCGTTTTCAAAAACATCGTTTTCACAGCGCCATCCAATGGCTCATTCCGCTGCAAGGGCCTCAATGGGATCAAGATTGGCGGCGCGTATTGCAGGAAAAACGCCTGCAAGCACGCCAACACAGATCGTTACGGCGATTGCCGACAGCACAGTCCAAAGCGGCACTAAGGCACTCTCAACTCTCGGCAACGCCAGATAAACAATAACATGGGACAAAATCCAACCAATAATCACACCTAAGAAGGCGCCAAATAGAGACAAAATTCCGGCCTCGATCAAAAACTGCAATCTGATTTGATTTCTGGTTGCACCCAAAGCGAGCAATATGCCGATTTCACGGGTTCGCTCAAAGACAGAAACCAATAACACATTCATGACCCCAATACCGCCGACGAACAGAGAAATCGATACCAGCAATACCAATACGATCGATAAGAGCTTTACCATCTCATCATTGGCCGCCCTCAACTGCTCCGCATCTTCGATCACAAAATCATCGACATCATTAGGCGAAGTCCCAAGCGATTGCCGCAAGGTTTGACTAACATTCCTCAGCACAAGATCATGCTTTTCGGGCTCCAGCACTCTAAAGCCGAATTTCAATTCATTGACTTGCTTCGTCAATTCTTCTGCAATCGAAAAGGGAATATAGACATCGCCAATTTGTTGAATCGCCCCATGCGTATCACCATTGCCCGGCATAACACCGACAATTGACAGCATCAAATTACCAACTTGAATCTTCTGACCAATAGCTGGTTCAGGAAGTCCCAATAATTTAATCACATGGCTAGAAATAACGCAGACGCGAAGGTGTCCATCCTCATCACTTTGCGCTAGGAAACGTCCGTCACTTAACACTTGCTTATACAATAAAGGGAGTTGATCCGAGGCGGCTAAAACCGAGAGATTGACGGCATTCGCGCCAAAACGAACCTGACCAATACCATCCGTCCCAATATCATACCTAGAACTTACTTCGGAGGTAGCGACGACCGTGCTTATGCCATCTATATGTTGATTAAGCGCAGACCATTCACGACGAGTAAGCGGTGCTGTTGGCAACCCCAATCCCATAAAAGAAAACGCTTTAAATGAATTAGGCTTCACCATAACATTTTCAGTGCCGAGTTTTTTTAACTCTCGATTGACGGTTTCTTCGAGCCCACTTAGCACACCCGATACCGCAATAACAGCAGATACTGCTACCACTATCCCTAAAGAAGTCAGTACGCTGCGCAGTGCATATACACGGATTTGCGTCACAGCCTGTCGCAGTATTTCAATAAGCCATATCATGGTTTTCAATAGAGAGAATTAGCAACGATGTGGTAATCAAATCATTTAGTTCATTGATCTCATTTAACGCTAGGTTCATGCACATCATCCCCCTCACGCATAGCATCGAGTATCCCAGGAGGACTGCTCACGACCAACATTCCTTCAGTCAAACCCTTACGCACTTCTTGTTTTTCTTCGTTTGCAAAGCCCAACTCCACTTTTTTCTTCTGCGCTTTACCTTCATGAGCCACCCAAACAAAATAGTCTCTCTTAGAGCCAGAGACAAAGTTCAATTCGGATTTTGTTTCATCGTATCGAATGGCTTTTAAGGGAATCAGTAAGGCATTTTCTTGACTCGATTCAAGCAAACTTAGGTCGCAACTCATGCCAGCAATAAAGTCCGTACTCAGAGAGTCAAATTCGATCTGCACCGATACGGTACGAATAGTCTTGTTGTCGCTAACGCCTTTTCCTGCACTGTCACTCACCATACTCTTCGCTATTTTTGTAACTTTGCCCAAAAATGTCACGTTTGGAGCACTTCTGGTAGTCATCTGCGCCTTCTGTCCCAATTTAATACGACCAATATCAAACTCGGGAATCAAGGCCTCAACCAACATACTCTCGGCGTCTGCGATCGTCATTAAACTAGAACCAGCCAAACTGGTTGCGCTTGCTACAGCGGTTTCGCCCACCTTCATCGGGATCGCTATTACGACGCCTCGGATAGGTGATCGGATCACTGTTTTTTCCAGTAGCTTCATCTTTTGGCTTAAGGCAGCCTCCTCTTGAATCGCATTTTTGCGATTCGCCTCCAATTGAAATCGCGCACTATCAAAAGTGACATGCGCCAAGTCCGCAGCTTGTTTGCTGACCATTCCTTTTGACTGCAGTTCTAAGATACGCAACCAATCGCTGTATTTGCCTTCCAACTCTCTCTCTAGTCGCATGACATCAATCCTTGCGCGGGCAAGTTGCGCCTCTGCCTGCGCAATTTCGGCTCTGACTGACACATCATCTAATTTCACTAACTCCTGGCCTATGTCAACTTGGTCGCCTTCCAGCACATAAATTTTGCTGATTTTGGCGACCAATTCGGAGGATAGCCTAGCTTGATTTCTATAGACCAAACTGCCAGAAGTAAAGTATTTGGATTGAATAGCGCCCCGCTCAACTTTGCTAAAGCCAAGCAAAGCAACACTCGGCGTCCGCGTCTTCATGAAAAAAACGATCGTCAAGATAAGAAACGACAACAGCGAAAAGAGAATAAGGGCAGTTGATCGATTTAATTTCATATTATTTTATTTTTATTTAAAAACACTCTCACAAAGCACCTATTTTTTTCGTTCAATAATTCAATAGACTGTTTTATGGCGACTTGCGAAAACCCTCGAATCTTGCGACTACCAATAGTGAACAATGGAATACCGCCACCAACAGACAGCATTAATTGAGTTTCAAATTCGGCAGCGCAGTGCAAGACTTAGTATCTACTTACATCATTCAGAACTAAGTAATAGCGACTTCCCAAATATAGGCAATACGGCAGCAGGGCAAATATGACGCTACTCAACCAACTTCTAGACGTCACGCGCTTAAAAGCAAACGCCAGAATAAAAACACTCAGGAAAATTCCCACACCCTGCGTGGAAGCCAAGGTACTAAATCGA
>CAYXJI010000193.1:4804-7226 GCA_964465175.1 uncultured Burkholderiaceae bacterium
ATCCGTCAATGGCAAATGCAGCCATAAACTATTCCATGAGAGAGGATCCATTTCTACAAATGAAATTTTGTGTGGAAAATCAGCAAGCAGAACCCGTATCAACACTAGCAGCGCCGAGATCAAACAAGTTATTTTCGACCATAGACCAATTAGAAAAAGGTCTCGCAAGCGTGCATTGACGCCCAACAACTGTCCGATTGCCGCACAAGATAAGCTAATCGCTAAAATTTCGGTGAGTAGCATCGCGAATCCGGCATACGCATCACCGCGCAAGGCTTTAAAAGCACCATCGGCAGCCATTGCAGTGGCCATTTCTGTCGCCATCGCAGTTTTAGCACGCATGCTTGGTGGCATGATACTCATGTTGAACCACACTAAATCAACCGTGTACCCATATATAAAATAAGTAAAACCGATGCTCAATGGCAGAAGTAAAAGTAAAGACCAAGCCCACTTTTTTAGAAAAAACTCTTTTTGCAGAGAGCCACCAATATGAACTGCTCCAGCGATTTCATTATTCATCATTTTTTATGTTTGCAAAATACACACATTAAAAAACCAGTGGTATAAACACCACTGGCTCGTATTTTAATATCAGTTAAAAAACCAAAAAAATTCTTAACCGATATTGGACTCATCATTTAGTCTATGCATCACATGCCACACCCAATTCGATACAATAAACATTAAAATGACAACAATTTATTATAAACTCAAAGCAATTTAATAAAGGAATTTAATTATGAATGTCTTTTTCAAATCATTGCTCGTTCTATTTTTAACGTCTATCGCGATACACTCGCAAGCAAGAGAAGTTAATCAGTACGAAAATTGGGCTACCTGCTACTCACTGACATCAGCTATCCGGGAAGCCAATGGTGAGTTTTGGCCTGCATTCAAAAAAGGTCTTGAGAGAGAAACAGTAAAGTGGAAAAAAGCGGCACTTATCAGTCTTATCATCGACAAAAAGAAAACCAAGCCGGATGCAGAAAACGCGCTAAGCACTTTTGAAAATGCCTTCGTTCAAGATGGAAAGGCAAAAAAGAAAACTGAAATGGATCTTTTAGTAATGATGGCGCGACAATGCAAAGCGGAACGAATTATAGAAGCAGAAAATTACATCAAAGCACACCAAGATGTCCTAACTAAATAAGCAGTTCACCATCAATGATCTCAATCAAAAAATTCAGTATCACTGCGAATAAATATCCGTGCGAAAGCAATTAGGGTCAAGATAGTCTACTGCGACATCGGAGTGATCTTCAGCTTAAATGCCAACGATTAAATTAGTCTGTAAGACGCTCATGCCAAGATTGATAAAACGCCGCGCTCTCCACCATAGCATCAGGTAACTTAGCTATCGCGGTAGCGAATTCATGTGCCGCTACCAACGTCTTTTGCATGCGCCAGCTTTGACTCCAACCATGAATAAACATAGCAGCAAAAGCATCTTCAGTACTGGCAACATCCGTCATTTTCGTCAAAGAAACTTGTGCTTCCTCATGACTTAAACTACTTAATACCTGCGCATCTGCATCAAAGTAAAAATAGCCTCTTTCACCCAAAGTAACAATAATCGCCTGCATGAAAAACTGCCCCATCAACAACTCGCAAGCGCTTTGCAAGCCCGTTATATCCATACTCAATTCAGGCATGGACAAGGATGTCTGTTGGCAGCAATTAGCAAGAACAAATCCTAGCGCGCGCTCGTTTAATTTCACGATATCGGCGTAATTTAAGGCCTCAGTCAACGCGTCTGCACTCATTCGCTCATCGCCTAAATTCAAGTCCAGAAATTTAGTCGCACCTTCGGTCAAATCCGACTCAAGCAACGACAACAAAGTTTGCTTCGATTGCGGAGCACTTAATATTAAAGATCCAAAATAAATCAAATCAGGCGGTGCTTCCTGAAAATACTGATCGAGCAAATCAGATACGGGTGCTTCCTCAATAAATTCAAAGGCCTGCTGCCCCAAGACGTCAACATGATGATTCGCCATATCGCCGCTATCTGATTCAGATAGCAAAACACGTCCAGTGGGATGCGTAGCATCTATCTGAACGCCTTCGCTCATCAATCCAGTGCGTAGCATCTCGGCTTGAATTAATTGTGCGTTATCGTCGTCACCGAGTCTACTGATCAATAGTGGCGTATCGCCTAATAGCGACAAAGTCCGGGCGACATTCAACGGCCCACCACCAACGACTTTTTGTCCCAGAAACTCATCAATAAAGACTTCACCATAAATCAGTATATTGGGTTTCTTGTTCATTGAAGATAGCAGCATAAAACACACACCAAAGTAATTCGGCAAATAAAAAAGGATTACACGCCAAAGCGGGTAATCCTTTTTATACTACTAATTTTGGTAGGCCGTGCGGGATTCGAACCTGCGACCAACGGATTAAAAGTCCGCTGCTC
>CAYXJI010000194.1:0-7213 GCA_964465175.1 uncultured Burkholderiaceae bacterium
CGGGCACCAATTCCATCACGATCGCTTGGCTCGGCTCGGCCTGCTCTAGCGCATGCACTTTGACAAAGGCAGGATGCTGTAAAGAAGCTGCAAGGCGTGCTTCTTTCACAAGATCAACACCGGCACTGACATTTTTTAGATATTTAATCGCAACATGACGATGCAGCTTACTATCCCAAGCACGAAAAACCTGACCAAAACCGCCCTCACCCAGACTTTCGCCTAGCTGATAGTGGAGTAGCTGTTTCGTGTTTGTGTCATTGCCTGTGGTTGCTGACATGAGGGAGTTTCAATACAAAAGCAAAGTGAATACAACGCAGTCGCCATTTTAACTCGGATTAACTCGAATTAAGTAGACGTCAAACATCATGCGTTGGGAAATCACGGCAACTTCACCTGCTTTGTCTGTTAGTTGCACAAGAAAATTTTGCGTTGTGGCGAGATCGTGAAGCTATTGAGGACATTCGCCTTCAGTCATCTGGCGTGATAATCAAAACCGACGGCACAGCGATGGGATCGTACAAGCGCAAATAGAAATGACCGATACCTGCCGTTCCTAGCATTAGATTAGGTGTTTCACCTGCGCCACCATTGCCACACGGCCAAGGTAGACCTTGCACCATGTGACTTTCATAACCAGCAAGACCAATTTTTTCGGCCATGGCAGTTAACTCGTGGCGCTGCAATTGCTGTCCCGCCATGATTAGCAACTCCGTATTACCTGCAGTGCCATGGCATAGTGAGAAATTACCCCCAGCACTTCCAACCGCAACTTGCGATAACGCTTTTGCAGTGGTCTGAATGGCGACATCAACATCGCTCAAAATAGCAGCCATATTCGGCAGCAATTTTGCATTACGTAAGCGCGACAATCCTATGCCTGGCGCACCGTGACACCAACCCAAATAAAAACTCTCTTGTTGCGTAGCGCGCGCAGTCGGCATCAATCGCAAGTCCTGCCAATTACCACGCTCAGCATTAAAAAATTGAGATTCATAGCGCAAACCTTCCATAGCGACAGCTCTGAAAGTCTGATCACCACTGACTTTAAATAGCTCAAGCAATGCGGTCACAATCCCTGCAACGCCATGAGAGTGTCCTGCCAAATTCTGCTTTACGGGCATCTGCACTGTATGCCAAGAACTTCCATTTTCACTGTGCACCGCGATTTTTAACAGGTGTTGACCATGTGACAGCGCAAGTTCGAGTAAGTCTGGCCGCTGATAGCGCTGCGACACATGCAGCAATGCGAGAATCGCTCCCGCGCTGCCATTTAAAACATCTATCATTTGATGGTCGAACGCTAGCGTTTTCAGATTAGCCAACAGTGCTAATCCCCGCGTCACAAACTCTTCTTTTTTCAATAATTCGCCAGCACGGATCGAGGCATAAGCAATACCGACCTGTCCAGTATAAAACCCATGCTGTAGCTGGCTATCGATCTTTGGTGCAGTAGCAAGCGCCTGGCGCAAGGCAGCTTCAACTACACGCAATTGCTGTCGGTCTTGCGTGAATTGGGATAACTCAGCCAAGAACAAGGCGATGCCAGCGGTGCCGCTATACAAGTCACCCGCCAACGAGCGATAACAAGGACGCATTTGATATTGCACGCTTTCCATAGCCCAACCTAGCCATGTGCAATGGCCTTCGTGCCAAAGTGCATCGCGGCACAATTCACGGCCGACTTTATCGGCGATTTGCAAAAATTCTTGGCGACCAGCGTTCATATACACGCCTCCGTACCCATGTCTTCAGGCGCAAAGATATCAAATGAAAAAGGATTGAGATAAGGTTTTTCTAAGATTAAATCATAGGCTTCAAAACGATTTTGTATTGACTTTACACGATCATCAATAGTTTGCATTCCATCGTCCCACGCCGCGACAAGTCCTTCCGCAACAACACGACAGCGATGCATACCAAAACTTTCACCCGTACCCGGATCTTCCGCGACGCCAATTCCGCACATAATTCGTTGGCAGAACATAGGCACAGGATCATGCAATCCGCTGCCGAGCAAAGCGGGTAATTGTGCGAGTAGTGGCACGACGAATTGATAATAACGGCGCGCAATGTACAACACTGCGGCATCGGCTCTGCCGTACTGGCGAGTATCAACCAAAGTCTTAAAATGAAATGGCACGTAGTATTGGTTCAGTATAGAACTTAGCTCAGCCAAAAGAGGAGAAGCAGACTCTGCATCAATATTAAAGTACAAGCGCACCGCACTGTAGTCATCAAACTGATCTGCCAACTGCCGCCCAAATGAATGAAAGAATGCCGCTTGCAGTTCACTATTGGCCGGATAGATTCTCAAGCTCACCCGATCGCCAATTTGTAGGCCATGACTCTTCATTCTTTCACTGATATAAGCACCTGCCAATGCAGCGCGACTACGCTCAGATTTTTGCACAAATATCTTCCCGCTCGCAGCGATTTGATAAATTTTCCAACCACGATCCCAATCATCTGCAGTCGCATTCGCCTGCGTCAATGACGCAGTCAAATCAAGTGGCAAGCTATCAGTTTTTGTACTTTCTACCGATTGATTTTCAACTTCTGCCTTAGATCTGCTGTGCTTAATTTCTCTGACATAGCATTGATCGTAAAGTTGCTGACCGATGCTTTGTATCAGCGCTGTGTGTGTATTTTTTGTCGCGCCCTCGGTGCTCGCAGGCACAAGTGTATGCAGTACTTCGCGGAAGGTATAAGAATGCGCATCGTGTATCGTCAATTCGGCACAAATTGCTTTTAATTCCTGCAACAGGTTCATTGCGATCATGTGATTGAACCTTCTTCCTTACTCTTAGTTACGCCAAACAAATCACGCCCTGCACGCGCCGGATCGAGCAACATTTGATGACTGAGTAAGAGCATAATTTGAGAATGCCTAGTCAGGTATGTCAACTGACATGACCATTCAAATGAAGTCAATACCAAACGCGCAGCAGCAAACTCGACACAACGCAAAAAATATCCTTCAACCTCATTTTCCGCTATCATCAGCGTCACACAATAATTGCGCCAGAAGGCTTGAATTGAGGAAAAAATGGGACTCGCGTTTTCACTCAAAATACGAAGGACATCTTCTTCCTTAAACGTATCCAGAACGTCGCTCTTAACTGTACTATTAACTAAGTGCACAAGATAAGCTTGCAAGATTCCCGCCACATCCCAACTGCCATCGCCAAGGTCGAGCAATTCCCAATCAATAATCTTTAATTGCAGCACGCCATCTGCATCCGGAAAAACCATGCAGTTGTCCCATTTCATATCGCCATGAATAATTCGATCGACGCGCCAATCTTGACGCAATCGTTGCAAATTTCTGGGTAGCTCTGCATTTTTATTGAGAAAATCAATGAAGGCAATAGCGCCACCAGTGGCACCTGCCGGCGCCTCGGTAAACGATAATATCCATGGGATCTGTTGACGGAATTGTTCGACCTGTTCAGGCTGCAAACTGGCGAGTACGACCGCGTCATGATAAGTCGCCATCACCGTGCCAAGTAAACCTGCAATTTGTACAGAGAGCGTAGCGCTGCGAAAAAAATATTCTGACAGATTCTCAGCACCAACAAATAATTCCAAGCATAAGCTGTGACGTGCCCTGTCATGACAGATCAATCTGGGCATGTACTGAGCCCATGCTGGAAAGGCTTGTGCAAACTGATAACAAGCGACCTCGCGCTGCAAGGTAGTGATGCTTAAGCTATCCAAAGTCTTGACCTGCTTCACGAACAGGCCACTTCTCGCATCTTGCATCACTTTAAAATTGCGATTACGTTGTCCCGCTTCGATCACTTTAAACTCACCATCGACAACCGATGCCAATGGGATTAAATTACGCGACAACAGATAATGCACCAGATTAGATGCAGTAAAAAACATTGGCTTGACTCAAACTTTCTTTATTCTGTAAACGAGACGATCTAAACAAGATAGAGGAGATCTTGTGATTCATTGCACTGCCAGCGCAGTGTCATTGCAATAAAAATCGCAATAACAAATGCGCAGGTACTTACAAGCAGCAATGTAAATCTTAGGCTGGGCAACAGACTTGAGTAGAAGTCGGGTCTGAATTGTCGCGTTGAGATGGCGCAACCAATCCTTCTTGCGCAGGACAACAAACCTGAGTGGAAGTCGGGTCAGAATTACCACCTTGAGCTGGTGCCACATAATCCGCTTGAACTGGGCAACAAACTTGTGTTGAAGTTGGCGGTGGCGTGGTGGCTTGTGCTGGGCAGCATACTTGCGTCGCTGTGTGTTCACAAGCCACTTGCGTTGAAGTGTTTGTTATTGCTTGTGCCGGACAGCACACTTGCGTCGCTGTATGTTCGCAAGCCACTTGCGTCGAGGTAGATTGCTGTGTTGTTGCTTGTGCCGGGCAGCACACTTGCGTCGCTGTATGTTGCGGTGTGCAGCACACTTGCGTTGCAGTATGTGCTTGCGCTGTCTCATCTATTGGACAACACACCTGCGTCGAGGTGTGTGTCGGTGATGTTGCCTGTTCCGGGCAGCATACTTGTGTCGAAGTGTGTACTGAATTATCGCTTGCTTTCTGAGTCATTGACTATTCTCCATTCATTATTAAAAAAATTCACAACGAGTTACAAAAACGAACTCACGAACAACATGTATTTTGGGCTGCCACTGCTATTCATCAGCAAAGATCGTGCCACATTTTTTTCAAATCCATTTATTACAAAAGCATCTTGAACTTAACACTGAGTTGGGTACATTGTATAGGGTTCATTCAGTCCAAAGATATGGATCGCACCGGGTCCACCCGCAAAATAATCCGCAAAAACACCCGCTACCAAAGTCGGCGGATTAAGTGCAATGACTGTCACATTAGCAGCGAACAGAACATCGAAACTGGCTGAATTGACATTGGGGTCATTGCCTTGTGCCGCCGTCTGCACACGTGCTAATTGAGAATGTGCCGCGTATACCCCATCACTATAACTAGCATACACAGACTGTACGCCATAAAGGTCACCTTGTTGAGGTGCGGTGCTGGCATCAAAAGCGGTCTGTCCATCACAATTAAATACGAAGCCAAACCTATCGGCGACGACATTTTCCCGCACAATTTGTGAGCCATAAGAAGGAATCAACTGCACATGCACGGCATTGCCCTTACTAGGAAAGGGCTCTAATCCTAAGTTATTACGCAGGCGGGCATCATCATGGTCAAGGCAAATCTCCACCGCAAAATCCACATATTGAGGGAAATTTTCTGGGCCATAATTTTGTCTGAAAATAGCGTATTTATCGAAAGCGCTATGTTTGATATCACCATTCGATAAATCAATATGGTCATAGCCCACCATTTGTTCGGTCACCACGTTCGTCGTGCCTGGCGCAGCGCAAAGAATAAAATCTTCTTCGGACAAATTATACTTTTCGGTCGTCATCAAATGCGATTGCAAATTACTGAGCGGTGTCTCCAATAAAATATTACTGACGATGAGTGCTCTATCCCGCACAATCAGGTTAGGGGCATCCTGACAATCGTCAATAAAATCACGTAAAGTATTTGAGATCAGCTGATAGGTGGCACCTGAAGCATTTTGCAATTGCTGCGCCAAAGTGGCAACAATCGCATTGCGGGCGATCACACTTTCTGACGCGAAGACATTATCAATGTTGGCCACGCGGGCGGTAACTGCGGTGCCAAACACAAAAGTCCAGTTTGGATAATCATTGCCATTAAAAACTAGCGCCAAATCACTCAATAATTTAGGCAATGGATCTTCATTTTCAGTCGCATAGATATATGGCCCTTGCGTACTGTGGAAAAAAAATTCCGGCGCCATAAACAAATTAATAACCTGCTCGCTACTTTCATTGGTTGGCAATTGCGCTTTTGCGGCATCCACCGCGTTTTTTAAGATCGCGATACGCGCAGCGATGTCTTTGCCGGTATCTGGGTTCCCTAAATAGACACCCGTTCCAACTGCCGATAGTTCGGGTCCAGTTGGAATCGCATAAGAAATAAACCGTATCTTTGAATAATTAGTTGTGCTCATATTTCATCGTATCTGTAATGTAAAGTCTGCATAAAAAAATGAATACCTTGTAAGCTGTTGAAGTCTAAGCGCAAGCAACAACTATCGATATTGCGAATCCTTACGTAAGTTAGCCAGTATTGGATGGGTTTCAATTCGCCTTTGAGAAAATCCCAGTTTCTTCGCCTTCAAAATAGCGTCGAGTGCCTGTTTTCGTTGTCCCATTAATTCAAAAGTCAAACCTACAAAAAACAATCTATCTGGCTGATCCGGCGCCAGTTTCAAGGCTTGCTGCGCCATGGTCTTTGCTTGAGTAAAATCACCTAAGCGCGCCAATATCATACTCATCTCAACCAGCAATACTTCATCGTCGGGCGAGCGATTTAAACGAATTTCCAATAATTTCCTGGCCTGTTCATAGGCGGCCAAACCTTCCTTTTCACGACCAGGTACCCACATCAAGGCTTCCGCCAATTCGAACCAGCGGAAGTAGCTACCAGACACCCCTTTTTGTGGCGATACTGCATTTGAGAATGCAGCAACAGCCGCTACAAAATCACCCTGCTTAAATTTAATATTTCCTAAAGTGGCGTACAAATAGGCGTTCGGCCGCACCTGCAAACCTTGCTGTATCACTTGCAAAGCTTCTTGCACCCGATCTTGCAGCTCAATCACATGCGCCAAAATCGCATAGGCATTCGCGGAATCGGGTTGTCGCTGCAAGCTCATGCGCAAAGCAACTTCGGCTGCCTTATAGTCGTGTTGAGCAAGATGAGTGCCACCTTTCAAATCAAGCAAAAATCTATCCTCAGGAAAAAGCTTTGCACCTTCATCAGCCCAACGGATTGCCTCATCAAAACGATTCGACTCAAACAGGGAACTCATTTTTGTATGCCAGGCAAACAAATTTTTTGGTTCCAAAATTAAAGCCTTATCCGCGGCTTCTAAAGCCAAATCCAATTTGTGATGCCAATGTAAAATTTTTGCGTTCGCCACTTGGCTAATCGCCAAATCTGGATTCAATTTCATAGCTTGTTGCGCGCTCGCTTTTGCTTTTTGTAGCCAAATTTCATCGCGTTTCTCTGCATGATAACGAGACATATAGACGAGGGACAGATAGGCAACCGCAGCAGCATGCTCTGGGGTACGTTCTTATATAGTCATAAAATGTTAGCTTGCTGAATCAAGCTCTACCACAT
>CAYXJI010000195.1:0-7187 GCA_964465175.1 uncultured Burkholderiaceae bacterium
TTCGTGGTACTCGTAACCTTAATGCGTCTGACGTAACATCAGTCATGCGTATGATGCCTACCGCCTAACCCATACTCAATATTTAAGGAGTTATCATGCCTAGAGTAAAACGTGGGGTTACCGCTCGTGCCCGTCATAAGAAAGTTCTCGATCTAGCCAAAGGCTATCGTGGTCGTCGTAGTAAGGTATTCCGTATTGCTAAGCAAGCAGTTATGCGCGCTGGTCAATATGCTTACCGTGATCGTCGTAATAAAAAGCGTGTATTCCGCGCTTTGTGGATTACACGTATCAATGCAGCATCCCGTCAACATGGTTTGACTTACAGCGTGTTCATGAACGGCTTGAAAAAAGAGAACATCGAACTCGACAGTAAAGTGTTGGCTGACATGGCTGTGATGGACAAACCAGCATTTGCTGCGATTGTTAATCAAGTAAAAACGACTTTGGCTGCTTAAGTAGTCACTGTCTGCATATTCGCCATTCGCGAATCTGCAAGATGAGCGGGGCAGAGGTTTAATCCTGTGCCCCGTTTGTTTTTCTGAAGGGCTTATACAAAATACTCTATTTACCTTGTTGATTATTTTGTGTGAGTCTTTTTCGGCGGTATTCCAACTTTATACCCCAAAAGCTTGAACCGCAGTGGCTCATTTTACGCAGATAAAATCTTTGTCTTTCTCTGCTTTCTATGCGCCTCTGCGGTTAGTTGTTTTTGCTTTTAAGTCGATACTTTAGTTAAATGTAGAGACTCGTTATTTTCTATCATCCACACGAAGTGGGAAAAAATCGCATGAATCCCTTAGATCAAATCGTAACGCAAGCTATCGCTGACTTTGCTGCTGCACCTGATGCTGCTGCTTTGGAAAATGCGAAAGCCTTATACCTAGGTAAATCCGGTCAAATCACCGAGCAAATGAAAAGCTTGGGCAAGCTCGCGCCTGAAGAGCGTAAAGTGCAAGGCGCAGTCATCAATGTCGCCAAAGAAAAAATCGAAAATGCCTTAACGGCACGTCGCGATGCACTAGCGAATGCGCAGATGGAATTGCGTTTAAACGCAGAAGCCATTGACGTTACTTTGCCCGGCCGTGGTCGTGGCATGGGTGGCATTCATCCCGTGATGCGTACTTGGCAGCGCGTAGAAGAAATCTTCCGCTCGATAGGGTTTGATGTGGCAGATGGTCCTGAAATCGAAAATGATTGGACAAATTTTACCGCCTTGAATTCGCCAGAAAATCATCCAGCTCGTTCTATGCAAGACACCTTCTATGTCGAAGGCAATGATACCTCCGGCAAACCATTACTGCTGCGTACTCATACCAGTCCTATGCAAGTGCGTTATGCGCGCATGAACAAGCCACCGATTAAAGTTATTGCGCCGGGTCGCACTTATCGCGTCGATAGCGATGCTACGCATTCACCGATGTTTCATCAGGTCGAAGGCTTGTGGATCGCAGAAGGTATCAGTTTTGCCGATCTGAAAGGCGTGTATCTGAATTTCGTCAAAGCTTTCTTTGAAACAGATGATTTGCAAGTACGCTTCCGTCCGTCGTATTTCCCATTTACTGAGCCTTCCGCAGAGATCGATATCGCCTTTGGTAGTGGTCCCTTGAAAGGGCGCTGGTTGGAGATTTCAGGTTCAGGGCAAGTGCATCCATCGGTCATCAAAAACATGGGTCTCGATCCAGAACAATACATTGGTTTCGCATTCGGCTCAGGCTTAGAACGTTTAACGATGCTGCGTTACGGCGTGAGCGATTTACGCTTGTTCTATGAAGGCGATCTGCGATTCTTGAAGCAGTTTAACTAAAAACAATTAGCCGCAGAGGCGCAGAGAACGCAGAGTTTCTTCTTTCTCTTTCTCCGCGAACTCTGCGCCTCTGCAGTTCAATGCTTTTTATTATATTGATGCGCATTTGCGCCAAATATTAACCAACATCACGGTTGAATTATGCAATTTTCTGAAAACTGGTTACGTACCATGGTTGATCCGAGCATGACTTCGGATGAGTTGTCTCACATGCTGACTATGGCAGGATTAGAGGTCGAAGAGGTGGAGCCAGTTGCGCCACCGTTTAGCAATGTGGTTGTCGCTGAGATTCGCGAGATCGCTAAACATCCTGATGCGGATCGCTTAAATGTTTGTCAGGTCGATGTCGGTACTGGCACCTTGCTCAATATCGTTTGCGGTGCACCGAATGTGCGGGTTGGTATGAAAGTGCCATGTGCGACCGCTGGCGCGGTGTTGCCACCAGGTGCAGATGGTAAGCCTTTCCTGATCAAAGTCGGCAAGCTGCGCGGTGTTGAGTCGCAAGGTATGCTGTGCTCTGCCAAAGAATTGAAATTATCCGAAGAAGGCGGCGGCTTGATGGATTTGCCTGCTGATGCGCAAGTGGGTCAAAATTTCCGTGATTATTATCAACTGAATGATTTGAAGTTCACGATCAAGCTCACACCAAATAAAGCGGATTGCCTGTCCGTCCTTGGTGTTGCACGTGAAGTTTCGGCCTTGACTGGTACGCCTATGCATTTGCCAGAAGCGCATATCGTGCCCGTGACTTTGACAGAGAAATTGCCTGTCAAAATCAGCGCACCAGATTTGTGCGGTCGTTTTGTGGGGCGCGTGATTCGCGGTGTAAACGCAAAAGCGCCGACACCCGATTGGATGAAACAACGCTTAGAGCGTAGCGGGCAGCGCCCGATTTCTGCGCTGGTCGACATCTCTAACTACGTCATGTTAGAACTCGGTCGTCCTAGTCACGTGTTTGATTTGGATAAAATTCACGGTGGTCTGGACGTACGTTGGGGAAAAACTGGCGAGTCTTTAAAACTTCTCAATGGCAATACGGTGGCTGTCGATGAGTGGGTTGGCGTGATTGCCGATCATCAGGAAATCGAATCCTTAGCTGGCATCATGGGTGGTGATTCTACAGCCGTGACTTTAGAGACTGAAAACATTTATCTCGAGTCGGCTTTCTGGTGGCCGCAAGCGATACAAGGTCGCGCTCGTAAATACAATTTTTCTACCGATGCAGCGCATCGTTACGAACGCGGTGTGGATTTTGCCTCTATCGTCGAACACGTCGAGCGCATTACGGCTTTGATCGTAGAGATTTGCGGCGGTGTAGAGCACGTTAAAGTTGGCCCAGTGGATGATTTGGTCGTCAATTTGCCTAAGCGTCTTCCAGTTAAATTACGCACAGCACGTGCCAATAAAGTGATTGGTGTGGATTTCACTGATGCACAGATTGCTGATATTTTCACCCGCCTTGGTTTGCAGTTCACGCAAGAGCCTGGCTTGTTCTCGGTCACGCCGCCGTCCTATCGTTTCGATATCGAAATCGAAGAAGATTTGATCGAAGAAGTGGTGCGTGTGTATGGCTTTGAGAATATTCCTTCCTTACCGCCAGTCGCACCGAACGCGATGTTGATCGCCCCCGAAAACACGCGATCAGCATTTACCTTGCGTCGTCAAATTGCGGATTTGGATTACCAAGAAGTAGTCAATTACAGTTTCGTCGAAGAAGCCTGGGAAAAAGATTTCTGTGCGAACGAGACGCCGATTAAATTGCAAAATCCTATCGCGAGTCAAATGAGTGTGATGCGTACCAGTTTGGTCGCCAGTTTGGTCGCCAACACGCGCTACAATCTCAATCGCAAACTCAATCGCGTGCGTATCTTTGAATTGGCTGCGGTGTATTTGCGTGATGAAACTGTGATCGATGGCGCACTGACTTTGTCCGGTTACGATCAACCTAAGCGCTTGGCGGTCTTGGCCTATGGTCCAGTCGCAACCGAGCAATGGGGGCAAGCAACACGCAATGTCGATTTCTTTGATCTTAAATCCGATCTGGAAAATTTATTTGCGCCTAAGGTTTTACGCTTCCACAAAATCGATCATCCAGCTTTGCATCCAGGGCGCTCCGCGCAAGTCGAGTGCGATGGCAAGGTCATTGGTCTGATCGGTGAGTTACATCCGCGCTTGCAACAGAAATATGATTTGCCATTAGCGCCTATCGTATTTGAGGTGGAAGCCGCAGCTTTACAAGCACTCAATTTGCCAACGCATAAAGAAATTTCTAAGTTCCAAGCGGTTACACGTGACTTAGCCTTGGTCGTTAAACAAGGCGTTGCCGTGCAAGATTTGATCGATGTTTTCCATGCGGAAATAAACAAAGCAGAATCTTGTAAAATCGTGCAAGACCTTGTTTTATTTGATGAATATCGCGGTAAAGGTTTAGAAAATGACGAGAAAAGTCTTGCTTTCCGCTTTAGCTTGCAAGATACTCAGAACACCTTGCAAGATGAAACTGTTGAGTTGGCGATGGCCGCTTTAGTCGCCGCTGCGACTGCGGGTGTCGCCGCCAGACTTCGTTAATATTCTCTGTCTTTTGACGCTCTACTTACCGATTTCACTTGGTAAATAGGAGCGTCAAATTTTTCGGCGGATTCAAAAAAACTTGCACTGGCGTGCTTTTGCAAAATATGGGCAAGCCTGTTAAATCGGCAGAACAAAGAATCGGTAAATAATGATGAACGACGTACATTCTGCTGATCTTCCATCTTTACTGGATGAAGATTTAAAACGAGCCATGCATGAAGCGCAGGCGCGTTCGAAAGCAGAAAAAGATTTGCCTACCTTAACTAAGGCGGAATTAGCTGAACTTTTGTTTGAACAAGTTGGTTTGAATAAACGTGAAGCGAAAGATATGGTCGAAACTTTCTTCGGGGAGATTCGAGACGCATTGGAACGTGGCGCTGAAGTCAAGTTGTCTGGATTTGGCAATTTTCAATTGCGCGACAAGCCACAACGTCCAGGGCGCAATCCGAAAACGGGGGAAGAAATTCCCATTACTGCACGTCGCGTGGTCACTTTCCATGCTAGTCAAAAGTTAAAAAGCATGGTCGATGATTTGCATTCTCCTAGCCAGTTTAACGGTGTTAACGCTGCGTAGTTTTTTCTGATGTTTAGCCTATGAGTGACGTAACAATGGATACCCCCGTATTACCTCCTATACCCGCCAAGCGTTATTTTACGATAGGCGAAGTCAGTGAATTGTGTGGCGTCAAACCGCATGTTTTGCGTTATTGGGACCAAGAGTTTGCGCAGTTGAAACCTGTTAAAAGACGTGGCAATCGTCGCTACTATCAACATCACGAGGTGTTGTTGATACGTCGTATCCGTGAGCTACTCTATGAGCAAGGTTTTACCATTAACGGTGCCCGCAATAAACTGAATAATCAAGTCAACCATGTCGAGGTTAAAGTAGAAAATAACGACACTCAGAATGTGGCTATGAACTTGGTACAGATTCGCAGTGAATTGCAGGCGGTCATGAATTTGTTGAAGTTGTAGTCGTGGTTTTAATTGAGTCTTTTGTAGTAGGTTGGCGCTGAGCAAAGTGAAGCCCAAATATGCTTGAACGTCGAAAACCGTTGGGCTTCACCTTGTTCAACGCCGACTTATCCATCTTGCCTACAAAAATACTAGCGCAAACTCACGGTCTGATGTTTCCACATTGGATCTTGCCATTTGTAAAAAATACTTAGAGAACCCGGTTGGTCGGCACCGTTCTCGGTTTGCAGTGTCTCCATATTCACTACTTCAAAGCGGCGTTTAAATGCGCCATCCACTTTGGCTTCGCGCGCTACTAGCATTTTGTGAGTCGCCGGAACCCAACCTGCGAATTCTACATAACCTAAATTCGGATCGGTATTGGCTGGCGGTAAGACGTCTATCGTCCAGCCTGTGCTGGTTTGACGGAATAGCCATAGTTCGCGCCAAGTATCCATAGGCTGTACTGCCAAGCTCAGCGCTGTGCCATGCGGATTCGCTCGTGCCGAAGCTGTCCACACCACACTATAGGTGCAGCGCTTGGCTAAGGTTTTTTTGATGTCGTGCTTATTGTCACGCGTCGTGTCACGCGTAGTCTCAATCAGGTGTACGCAAGTTTCGCCAACGGCGCCTGGACTGGTGATGATTTGTAAATTGCTTTTGCTGTTGATCGCTAACTCGGCTGCCCAGCGTGCCGTACCGACTCGGACTCCTGCATCGGCATAACTTTGTTTATCCTCGTCGCTCAATTCTTCTTTGTTGACTGAGGCTAGTTCTAACAGGGCGCGGTTGCCTGCAGCTTGCGCGTCTTCATTTTTGCGAGCGCGTTGATAGGCGATACTAGACCACACGCTGGCTTTGCGCATTTTGATCCGGTTTTTGAGAAACTCAGGCAAGTTACTAGTGTCAACACGGTCTAAAACGTCGGCACGCCAATTGTCGATGGCGAATTTTTCTAAAGGGCGGGTTGCGGGGTCTATACATTCTGCGCGGGTTAAAGCCAATGCTGCGCGGGCTTTTTGCTCGCTGTTGGCGTTCATGGCTAACACGCGACGAAAGGCTTCGCCGTCATAGCAGAGTTGAATCCGACCTTCACGTTCAAAACTTTTGAATTGCACGCCGTAATAAGTAGCGACTTCTAAGTGCGCGGCGATGGTGGTTTCCATTTGTTTCGTTGGTCTTGTATTACTTCCTAGTTGGCTCTGCAAATTCGTTGAGCGTCGCGCTAGGCGTTCCGCCATGCTGCCAAGTACATCGAAGGCTTCTGCGCTGATTTGTTTTGCCGGTGCTGCTTTGAGATAAGCGGCGGTATAGCTAATCCCCAGCGCTTCTGCGCCCGGCGTATCGCGCAAAAATCGCAGCACCGCCAAGCTGTCGGGTGCATCGTCGGGATCCATGCGTACCAGACGTACTTGACTGGCTTTGATAAATCCAGCGCGTTCACGGCGATGATCGTAGACTTGCAAATAGTCCAGGCGCTCACCACGAATTTCTACACTATCGCCTTGCCACATCAGGACTTGTTGCTGCGCACTGTCTCTGGGGGCTGCACGTAAGGCTGCCTGATCTTGCGTGACGATGGCGATGAGACTGGCTGCGGCGGCAGCAGTGATACTTGATAACATGATTTTCCTCTAGTGGGCAAAATGTGTGCGAGTTGCGATTGAGTTGGGTTTGATATGTGCTTGATCTAACGGGAACTTAGTTATTCTCAGTATTGTTTTCAGCCTGAGTTGCCTCTTTGTTCGCAATCGGATTTGCAGCTGCATTGTTGCCTTGTGCTTTACCCACACCGAGTAAAGCAGCGCCGATAAAGCCGCCGTCTGCAGGTGGTGGTGCGATGATGACGGAAATTTTG